>NZ_JBHFNU010000103.1:0-25038 GCF_041929145.1 Aerosakkonema sp. BLCC-F183
GTATAGAAACCTCGGCAGGGCGAAGCAAGAGGACATAAAAATTGTTGCTTCTGGCGATCGATTGTCGCCCTCTTGCTTCGCCCCTACACAATACATATTTCATTGTTTTTGTCAATTTATTCTAGTGGACTGGCGCTCTAGAAGTTTAGAGATAGAGTTCCGATCGCGACAAAAACGGGAGAGCCGTGCTAAGTTGCTTCTAACCCCAATCCCACATAATCGGACTGTCATCAAGACGATCGGTAACCGTGCGTCCAATGGCGTCGATTTCTGCTAGTTCGTCAGCAGATAATTTGACATCGGCTGCTTTGGCATTTTGTACCGATTGATCGCTATTACGCGCACCGACGATCGCATTTGTTTGCGGTTGGGCAATCAACCAAGCTAAAGTTAGTTGAGCAAGCGTACATTGATGGCGTTCTGCAATCGGACGCAGTTTGTTTAAAGCTGCTTGCGCCCGTTCGTAATTCTCACCCATAAACAGCTTATTTTTGATGCGGTTATCTCCTTGTTGGAACTTGTGACCGAGACCGAATTTGCCTGTCAGCAATCCCTGTGCTAAAGAGGAGTAAGCTATGATGGAAATATTGTTTTCAATGCAGTACGGCATAGTATCTTTTTCCACCTGACGCCAGAACAAAGAATAAGGTGGTTGCAGGCTATCAATGCGTCCGTATTGGGAGGCTTCTTGTATTTGAGCGCGGGAGAAATTGGAAACGCCAATGGCGCGAATTTTACCTTGCTGTTTCAAATCGTTCATCGCCCGCATAGTTTCCTCAATCGGTACAATTTCACTGTTGAAAGCGCCGGAAGGCCAATGAATTTGGTAGAGGTCGATATAATCGGTTTGGAGGTTTTTCAGGGAGCGATCGCACGCCTCAATTACTGAGTCATACTTGAGATGATTGGCGAAAACCTTGGTAGCGTAGACAACTCGATCGCGCACATCTGACAGCGCTTGTGCCACAATTTGCTCAGAGTGACCGTTTCCGTAAACCTCAGCAGTATCGATAGTGGTTATCCCCGCCTCAAAAGCCGCCCGCATCGCCTTGATGGTCTCGGAATCCTCGATCCCCACCCACATAGCTTTCCCAGCTTGCCAAGTCCCCATGATGATAGGAGAGATATTGACATCAGAGTTGCCCAAGCGTCGCGTTTCCATATCTTACTCCTAAATTGTCCTCATTCACTATTTTTACTGCTTTATTAAAAATATGGGAAAAGTTCTCAGGTGGAACGCCGACCATGAGTGCTGATTCGTCGCGCAAATGAATCTCTACATCTCTTTTTCTTTCTAGAAATAAATTAGCTTCTGGCAGATGTCGAGAAGTGAGAAAATGGACAATTTGATTAGATGAACCGCGCCAACCTTTGTTATCGTTCAATTCGGGGATATATTGACCATCAATCAGCACATCAATTAGAGAAAGAATGTGATTAATTGCTGGGTCAGATTTGGCTTGTAGTTGTTCTAAGGTGAAGCCTGTAAAACAGATTATAGAAATGTCGCGCTGTTGGCGCAAATAAGTAAATAGTTCGCTTAATGCTGCTGCTTGCAACATTGGTTCGCCACCGGAAACTGTGATACCTTCTGTGTTCGGAATAGATAAGATATAATCGGCTAATTTTATGGGGTCAATGAGTGTAGCTTGTTTTTGAGGAATCCAATCTGGAGAAACGCAATTTCGACAGCGAAAACAGCATCCTTGCACCCAAATAGCGAAGCGTTGACGGGGGCCAAGGGTACGAGTAGCGGCACAAATTTCAGCTAGGTTGAGGAGGGTCATGGTTAGAATGTGATTGGTTTTGTTGTTTGTGCTTGTTCGTGTTTACTGCGAGCGATCGCTAATTCTTGGTCAATTTGTGCTAAAATCTCTTCCAGGTTTTTGCAGAGGTTGTCGATTTTTTGACGATCTACTGGTAGGAATGTTCCTAATGTGCGATCGCATTGATAATGGGTATTCAAAGCTGTGCGAATTTCTTCGGTAGCAGTTTGATATGCTTGGAAATCTTGTCTGGCTTTTTCTAATTTTTGCTGGGTTTGATGGTATAATTCTTGTTGTTGTGCTAACTCAGTGCGTTGTTGTTCGAGGGTGTTTATTTCGCTGGCTAAAGCTGCTGATAAACGCTGTCTTTGCAATTGGGTTAAGGCGATCAGTTCGGTAACGGTTTCTGTGGTGTTGGTTTCTAAACGATTTTGTCGAGTTTGCCAATAGGTAATTTCTTCTTTGAGGGCAGTTTGTTGGCTTTGCAAAGCGGTGATTTGGTCATTTAAATCGGCTTTTTGTTGTTGCAGCGATCGCAAATTTTGCTGTTGAGGTTCTAAGGCGGCTGTTTGTTCGTTGATAGATTGCCGTAAGTTATCTAAATTGGTGGTTTCAAGTTCGGTTTTAATTGCTTCCAGTTGTCTAATTTTGTCTTTTAATTTTTGGAGTTCTGCGTTGTCTTGCTGTAATTTTTCTTCTTGACTCAAGAGGTTAGCAGATGCAAGGAGAAGTTGGGATTTTTCACTGGCAATTTGTTGGATGGATTGAGTGCGATCGCTAATTTTTTGTTTGAGTGTAGTTGGGATTGGTAATGTGCTAAAATGGGGGAGCCAAGATTGCAGTATTTCTAACTGAGTTTGGAGGGTTTTAGAAAGTGCGATCGCCCAAGCTTCTAAAGTTTCTGGATCTAAGTTAGCAATTTGTTTGAGGACTTCGGGATGAAAGCTAGATTCCCAAAGGTTTATACCTGCCTCTACTAATTCCAAAGGCAGTTTAATTGTTTCAAATTCTCTTAAGTTTTGGCTTGATTCGATTGACCGCACTAAGGCGGTAATGGTTTCGATATCGTGTTGTTGATTTGGTTCCATAAGCCGAGCAAAAAATGATATACTAAAATATTATGATTTTTCCATTTCTTCTACTAAAACATGACCAGGAAACATTTTAGATATGACATTTCCTAATTTATATTCAATGGGGTTGCTGCTACCTATCTCCTCAATTACTAAATAGGCAATTTGGGATCGATCGACTTTCATTCCCACGCGATATTTTGCTTGGGGAGAGTAGTTAGGTAACTCTATCATATCTGGTAGAGATTCTTGGTGTTTTATCCCTTGAGAAGTAATTTGTACCCAGAGAGTAATGGCAATTTTGCTATCAATAGGCGTAATTGCTTCGGTATAGAAATTTGGTTGGGCGAGAGAATCTAAATTTGCACCTCCTTGAATCAGAGTAATTTCCGGTCTTTCTTTTCTGCCGGTATGAATATTGATTGTTTCTAAGACAACGCCAAGGGTATGAACGTATTTCTCTGTAGGATCGACTAAATTGTTAGCAATTAGACAAGCGCCGTAAGAGATAGCATAAGCGCTATTAGTGATATTAAAATTTTTATCGATCCGGCGATCGTTTTTGGCAATTGCTAAAGCATTGGTAATCGCGTTTTGGACTAGGAGAAACTGAGAAAAGCCACCTACCATAAAAATGCGATCGATTTCCAATCCTTTTTCTTGAATATGGGTTTTAACTCTAGTCATAACATGGCGAATACCTTCAGCAATGGGTGCAAAAGCTTCGTTGACTTCTCCCAGCGTTATCGTATATCCATTAAATTTATAAGCTTCATCTTCAGCTTTATCTTCTGGGGAATTTAAATAGTTAGTTAATCTTTTACTTGCTTGAGTATGGCTACCAATTTTAACGCTTTCAAACTCTTTCAGTAAACTGATAAATTCCGCTGTATTTTCCTCTAAATGCTTACCATATTTTTTAGTATAAGCTTTTTGGACGATGCGGCGATCGAAAGCTACCCCAGCAGATTCTAATCCTTTATCTCCTTGTCCGTCAAAATAGAGAACTTCCACCTTATTACTACCATAAATACGGCAAAGACTAACATCAAAAGTGCCACCTCCCATATCACAAACCAGTAAATTACCGCTAAAAGGTTCGCCTCCCTTTTCCCTAGCGCGGCGTTGCGTTTCCCAAGCATAATAAGCAGCAGCAGCAACAGGTTCGCTGACGAGTTGGAGGAGTTGTTTTTCCAGTCCTAAATCTTTTTTAATTAATTCTTGCAGGCGTTCTCGACCTAAATTATAAATATCCCGTTGCCAGATTTCGGGAACAGAGACAACAATATTAGTAATTTGACCTTTTTCGCGACTAAAACTGTAGTCATTTCCCGAAGATATCAGCAATTCGCGCAAGTAATCAACGGTAACGCTAATAGGGTTACGATGAGAGGGAAAATATTTGCTAAACTCAGATTCCTTTAAAGGCAATCTCATTTTAAAATTGCCATAAGTTTCCACAGAAGAGTCATGGGCGGCGGTGGTGCGGGCGGGTGCGCCAATTTCGGTAAAACCATCAGAGTGGTAGGCGATGAAAGAAGGGATATATTTTTGTCCGTCTGGTGGCGGATAGGGAAATGCTTCTAATTCTCCGCTAGGGGTAAGGTAGGAGATGATAGAGTTAGTGGTGCCGAAGTCTAGACCGATGTTGTAAGTTGGCATAATATGCTAATTAACAGATGTATCATTAAAAGTAAAGCATTGCTGAAACTCCTCTAATGAATTTGCTTTTGCTGCGTGCTTAAGAAGCTGTTTCATCATTTCTATATCCTTGATAGCATTTAGATCTTCTTTCAAGTTAACTGGTATCGCGCCTAAACGCGCCTCTAAAACTGTAACAACTGATTCACGATTAGTTTCCAGAACTTTTTGGTTATCGTCACTAGAGTTATTTGAAATGGGAGTTTCTTCCTTGTCAGGACTTGGCTTTTCTGCCAATGCTGTATCAGTATTATCTGACTCTATAGTATTGTTCTGAGAATCATTTGCAGTTTCTTCACTATAGTTAATACTCTTTTCAGTTGTTGTAGGAGAGGTTTCTTCAACGATTGTGAGTACAACAGCTTTTTCTAGAACACGAGCTCCTACTATATAAGCTGGAAATATAGAAAAGTCTATTTTTCCCTCATCTTCCCAACCCAACATAGCCTTATGTTGATCTGAATTAAACGATTCGCCTTTTTTGGGCAGGAGTAATGTACCTGGGGGATCGGCATTGGCAATTTTTTTGACTAACTCAAGTCCTTTTCTCACTAAGTTATCAATTTCAGCCCTCAATGCTTCTGAAATTTTATCTAACTCTATTTCTAAGCTACTGTAAACAGACTGGCGGATGGATTCGACAACCTTGGTAAAGTCTTCTTCATTGTCAGACATGGCTAAAGTATTTGTCTCTGTTGTACCCTTAGCCAGCATCATTCCTTGTTTGACTAAGCTTTCTATGTTAGCTTTAAGCGATTCAATAATGTTTGGTTTATCGTATGCTTTTAAAGCACTGCTTAACGAAACGCTAACTATTTGAACAGCTTTAGCTACAGCATCTTCGGGTAAAGAATCATTTGTTTCCGTAAACAATGCCATAGCTTTAATCAAAACTTGATTGGATAGTATAGCTTTGATATTAGCTATTTCTTGTTTACGATTAGCTTTTAAGGCTGGGTTATTTTCAGAGAGGTAACTAAAAATTTTGGTACTAACTGAATGCAGTTCTTGATCTTTTAGTTGTCTAAAATCCTGAAATAACAGATGATTTTGAGGACGTGAATCAGAAATATATGAAGTTTCAGGGTTCCTTTGTGCGGATGCTAGTTGACTTAATATACTCCCTCTTTGACTGGCTAGTTCATCACGATCTTTTTCAATCTGCTTTATTTGTAATTCAAGGTTAGTTATCTCTTTTTTAAGATTAATATTTTCAAGTCGAATCTGAGAATTAGTCTGATTCTGTCCAACTAAAGCATTATAATCATTAACAAGTTTGTTATATTCTCTTGTTAGCCCTTGTTTATCTTGGTTGAGTAAGTTATTTTCACTAAGCAAACTTCTGTTCTTACCTTCCAGACTCTCATTCTTACTTTTTAGGCTTTCATTAGTTTGTTTTAGATGTTCAATTACCTTTAATCCTCCGTATATACGTTGGTTTATCTTTTCCATCTCAGGAGGGGATATACTACTTCCTTGTGAAAGCTGCTCCTTAATGAATGTATATGCTTCATTTAATCTTTCTGTATATACTTTAATTTCTTCGGATTGCATTTGATTTTGACTCCCTGTAACTACTTGACCTAATCTATCGATTCCCTCTTGAACAAAATTAACTCCCTCTTGAACAAAATTAACGAAACCATCAATAGGATTGTTTGACGTATTTGTTTCTCCTGATACTGATTGTTCTATTGGCGATACTATACTTGTATTTTGATCGAAACTACCTCCTCCATTAACTTCATTTACCGTCGATTCTTCTGATGCTTGTTGTTCCTGATTTTCTTCATTATTCATACTAACCTCCTATTAATTCCGGTGAATAAGTAGATGAGAAACGAAGCGTAGTATTATACTGCTTCCCCGATGTTAGGTCTTTGGCTTCAACTTTAATTTCTGTCTTACCGAAATACATGGTTACTTCTACAGGTCGATCTAGCCCCTTGCTAGTATCAGGAATTTCTACCGTAAGTTCACCAAGTTGTTCAACTTCTGATTCATCTGTGTAACGAACTTTGGTTTTTTTAGTGGCATAAAATTTAAGTCCCATCTGCGTTTGATTACGATTAATTGGTGTAAAGGTTTTTTGAACTTTTTCATCAACAGCTACGCTTTCTCCCGCTAAGACAAAAGTATCAAAACGATCATAACAATACCAATCATTTTTGTCTTCAGCAAAAAACCTTTTACTTTTTGGATCGAGTTCGTCATTAAAGGGTGCAGACGTACTACAACCATAGGTTAAACGCGATCGCCTAGACCGAATAACCGATGGATTCAGCCCAAAAGAAACAGCACCTTCTACAATTGCCGCACCAGGATATGTAGGCATGACAATCTTTTGAACTTGTGTACCAAACCTTGCTTCAATTCGCTGCCGCAGCAGAGGAGATGTAGAAAATCCTCCTACTAAATAGATAATATCACAGCCTCGATTACCAAGTTTTTTTAGCTGTTCTTCAACCTTTTGAACTAAGCCATCTAAAGTAGGAGTGAAAATAGCTTTCATCGTATTCAGGTCAAGATGAATTGCTTCATCGTCTCCATCCTGTTGTTCTGCTAAACTTTCTAAAACATGGGAGTAATCCTTTACTAGCATCTTATATAGCTTAGTTTGGATGCGAAAATAAATAGTATCGCCGCTTTTCTGAGGGTCAAAATTACACTTAGTTCGCTCCCAATCTGCCATCATTTCGAGATAATCTATAGGTTCTTCATCATGGAAACGCCCTATAACTTGCGAAGTAAGCTTTTTTTCCAAATATTCCCGAAAACTGCGATCTACATAAGTTGAGCCGTAAGCACCCCCTGTACCTTCAGCTATTTCTTTTAGTCCTTTCCCTGCTACAACTTCATGGGTTGTAATATCAACTGTACCTCCTCCACAATCAACAACCATGAAGCGAGTTCCTCGCTTTAGTTCAGACTTATCTTTTTCCTGACAAGCAATAGCAGCAGCTTCGGGTTCTAAAACGAGTAAAAGACGTTCAGCATCATCACTTGATGAGTTAATTAAACCTGCTTTTTGGGCAGCACGGCGCATTAATTGTTTATCTGCATCAGTCCAAATTGCTGGTATGGTTAAACACCAGAGAATTTCGTTATCCTTCAAAAATCCGCTCGTAGCTGCATCAATTTCTTGTCGAACAACTGTTTTGATGCGTGTCAGATAATCGGCAATTAAGTTCAAAACTAAAAATTTTTGCCCGTTATTGTTAGTCATTACAGGGCCTTCTAATGTCCTTTCTTTTGCCTCCCGCAACTGCATTTTGAAATTATGAAAAAAACTGTAGTCTTTAGCTGCTTTGTCTTTTCTTAGTTGTGCAAGTCTTTTTCTTGCTGTCCAGCCCCAAGCTTCCACTTTCTGATCGGGGCTATACAAAATTTGGGTAAGCGTTTTAATATAGGGTATGGGTTCATCATCCCATTGATTTGGCACTACAACCCGTTTATCATCAACAAACGCATAGGCATACCCAGAACGGGCAGTGCCAAAATCAATTCCTATTACTACACGAATTGATTGATTTTCAATCATATAATGTGTCTCCATCTATATCTCGTTTGATAATACCCTTTAGCTTTAACTCGTAACGGATGCTCAAAAGAGTGTCTACTTGTGTAATGAGATTATTATTGCCAGTTGTAGCTAAATATTCTCTAATCTTTTCAACTTTTTCCTCCTCTTGCTTCTCCAAGACTGATTTTATAGCTAATAAAAGTTCCAGCTTATGCCTTTGCGATATACTGCGCCGTTTTTGCCAAGATTGAATTAGGCGATCGAGTTCCTCTGTAGCCCAAGTTTTATCTGGTATATGTGCCAGTTCTTGAGCTAATTGCAGAGTTAGATTAGGGAGCCAGTGAGATAGGGAGTTTTTCGCTTGTTGTAATTGCGTTTCTTGACTCTCTAATCTTCTATCTAAATGGGATAAAATAGCTAACGCATCTGGGGAGCGATCTTTACTAAGCTGTTGTAACCTAGATAGAACTTTAGCTAACTGTTCTTTAAGGTGCGATCGCTCTCGATCGGATTGCTTAAGTTGGGATTCGACATCCGATATTTGAGATTGGAGTTGCGCTTTTTCTTGTTTTACATCTTCTAATTGGGACTGCTGCTTTAATACTTCTTGATTACAAAATTTTAGTTGTGTTTCCAATTGCGATACTTGAGATTCAAGCTGAGATCTTGTTTGGCCTATGTTTTCTAATTGAGACTGCGATCGCCTTGCCTTTTCTAGATCGGATTGCGATCGCGCCCATATTTGCTTAGCCCAAATAATTCTACTCTCCTCTTTTTTAGCCCATTCATTTGGAATATTAAAAGTTAGGCTATATTGACTTAAATCCCATCCACAGGTAGTGCAAAAATTTACCTGTCCCTCAACGTATTCCCTTTGACACACCGGACACTGTGCCATTGCTAACTCCCCTCACCCCAATTAGGAGGAATATTCTCTAAACTAAACTTCCTCATAACTTACCCGGTCATAATTATACTATAATATCGATTTTTCTGCCATTTCGCTATAATTTCGTAACCATTGCAAATTTTTCTCTCATTACCAAACTTTTATCCCCATTTTTTATACATAGTTGCGCTTTAGCGATAACGCGCAACAACGTACCTAGAAAAATAACGCCAATCGTACATAATGTAAAGACCTTTCCATTTGCGGTTCATCACTTTCAAGATTACGGGCATCTGGCATCAGTTCTGCCAATTCTTTAGCTGTAAAAACTATCACTTAACCCTCCTAAGTTGGTATATCCTCTAACGCAAACGTCCTCATTGTATCCTCAGTTAAATTATCGCGCACAATCCGAGTTTTTAGCCGTCTCACCATTACTTCATAAAGATTGCGTACCTCTCTGCCATTGCCAAAATTTCCTCCCCGATTTTGATACATTTTCCGAAAAAATACCTGCAAACTTGCTGATACTTCTGGGGTAACAATCCACCCAGCTTGCTGACACATACTCAGGAACATTTCATCCAATTGCTCATCATTATAATCGGGGAATTCAATCTTGTAGGCGATGCGGGAAGCTATGCCAGAATTAGCATTCATAAACTGTTCCATTTCGCGAGAATATCCGGCTAAAATAACTACCAGTCTGTCGCGTTCATTCTCCATCATCGGCACCAAAGTATCGATCGCTTCCACTCCAAAATCATTTCCCGACTCACTCCGTCTCAAAGCATAAGCTTCATCAATAAACAAAACTCCATCTAAAGCAGACTGAATCGCCTCCTTAGTTTTCAATGCTGTTTGTCCTACATATCCTGCTACCAACTTCTCTCGATTTACCTCTACAAATTGCCCTTTTTGTAATATCCCCAACGCCTTGAAAATCCTTCCTATTAATCTCGCAACTGTGGTTTTTCCCGTTCCCGGATTTCCGGTAAATAAGAGATGTCGCGTTTCTATTTCCTCTTGCGTTTGCATTCCCGCTTCTCGCAGGCGTTGATTCGCTATTTGGGTATTAATCATTTCCCGAATCGCTTGTTTGACTGAATGCAAACCAATCATATTATCTAATTCTTGCCATAATTCCTGTAAATTTTCCTCATTTTTTCTTCCCTCTTGACGATACTGAGAAGGTAAATCTACAATTTGAAAAGGTTCCCCCACTCGATCTAAATTTTGAGCAATTACGCGCTGACTTCGCAACTCATCCATTTGGTTAAACAGATTTTCCACTAATCCTGCATTGCCAAAATTTTGATCGCGTCTTTGATACCACTGACTAAACAAATTCATCAAAGCTATTTCCAAATCTGGCGTTATCCCACATTGCACCCGCGATACCCTTTGGCGGAAAATTTCTACTAACTCTGCTGGCGTGTAATCTTCAAATAGAATTTCCGTACCAAAGCGACGCGGCAAACCTGGATTAGAATTAATAAAATCTGCCATTTTATCTGGATATCCCGCTACAATTACCGCTAGTCGGTGGCGTTCATCTTCCATGCGTTTCAATAGCGTGTTAATTGCTTCTTGTCCAAAGTCATTTTCCCCACCTTGACTCAAGGTGTAAGCTTCATCAATAAATAACACGCCATCTAATGCTTCATCGATAATTTCATTGGTGCGAATTGCAGTTTGTCCGACATATCCAGCTACTAAATCTCTTCCGGCGACTTCTCGCAAATGTCCCCGCCGCAATAATCCCAAATCGCGATAAATTTCCCCAATTAATCGGGCGACAGTAGTTTTACCAGTACCGGGATTTCCTTTAAAAACTAGATGCAGGCGGGGAGGTTCGTTACTAATTCCTTGTTGCACTCTTTCTCGTTCAATTTCTAATATTTGCATCCGCCGTTTTATGGTATCTTTAACAGATGTTAGCCCTGTCATTTGTTCTAATCTTGCTAAAGCAGGTTCGGTGCTAACATCTCCTGATAACCACCCCAATCTTCGCGCTTCTGGTAAGGAGATTTGACGGGCGGATTGAAAGCGATCGTACCAATAATTTAAGGGTCGATTTTCGGCAGCTATCCAAATAGCTAATTGTTCTGCTGTTAACCAATCTACTTTTTTCCGGTGTTGCAGTCGAAAATAATCTCGCAATGCCCGAATTTCTGTTACATCGGGCGAATTCAGGCGAATAAAGTTAAAGCACCTGTTAGAATTGTCGCGGTTTATAACTAAATTGGCTAAAAATGTGAAGCCAATTTGTTGACAAAATTCTTGTAATGTGGTACGGTTTTCATGGTGAAAAATGAGGATGCAAAGATTGCGGTTGTTGGGCGGTAAACGCGACCAATCTACGATGCGTCCAAATAATTCTCGGCGGTTGTCAAAATTGGCCAAATCTTCAGCATTGGAAAAGACGATCGCAGATTTTTGGCTAGTATCCTGCATCACGGTTTCCAAAATAGGCAGGATTTGAATATCTTGCAGTCTTCTTTTTGGGGTAGCTGGTGTTGCAGGTGTTGATTCTGCGGGGGGATTTGGTTGAGTTGCTTTTCTACCCAGCAATCCGCGCTTATGCCCCAGTGGGCCAGGTGTGACGCGCATCTGTTCAGAGGGGGAGGGATTGGGGGAAGATTGGGGTTGGAGGCGCGATCGATCGCGCGATCGCTCATCCCAAAAGTATAGCTTTTGAACGCCGGAATAAAAGAGGATTCTTTGATAGCCTTGCGATCGCAGATATTCGTGCAGAACTCGATCGATATTCTGCAACAATAAATCAGGCGTGCAGAAGGTGTCGCTGGTGTTCGCACCGTAGAAGATGAGAAAGCGATCGCCTGATTGTAAGTTTAATCCTGATGTGACTCTTTCAAGCATAATCTTTACTACTGTAAAATATGATGAGCAGCCAATTTCATTAATATACTACTAAATCCCTTAATACCAATAGCACCGATTATATGCCCAGCAGGATAATAGCCTTGCTGAGAAGGACTTTCTAAAATTTCTAAAATTACACCCTTTTGTTTTCTATTTTTAATAGATTTCCACTGCGCTGAAAATCCATACTTGCCATTAGAATATAAATTCCACAATTCATCTATTATTTTAAAATCGCTTACTGAAATATTTTCAATATCTAATTCTTCTAAGTAGCCTTTCTGAAGCGAAGAGTTTCCACTTATAGATAAAATAAGATTCCAGGTTTCTCGATCCGCCTCTTCCCAATTTTTACAGATTAATAGCCACTCTAGTTTCCGAAAATCAACGCCTCGTTCTGATTTACGTTCTGGTAATTGCCATTTCTGCCGTTCAGTTTCCAGCATTGAATTTAATTCACCGATCTGACGATTAGCCACTTTTAGTTGAGATTGATACTGAGACAATTGACGCTGAAATTGAGTTATTTCTTCTGTATTAGTGCGATCTGATTGCGAAATGAACTGTGACAGTTGTAACTGAATCTTTCCTCGATCTTCTTTAGCTTGCTGCAATTCAGTTTCAATTCCTGATAACCGTAATCGTAGTTGCGATAGCTCGTTTTCTCTATGCGACTGAGATTGAATGGTAACTTTATCCAATTCTGCTTGCAAACGAGAAATTTCTGTCTTAGCTTGCGTCAATTGAATTACTAAATCTGCTTTTTCTTGCCTCACTTTTTCTAGTTCGGGAATTTCCGCTAATTGAATTAGAAGTTTTTCCCGTTCCTCCTTCGCTTCAGTTAACTGTTGTTGAACTTTGGCTAATTGTTCGGTTAACTTAGCTAAAGAATCGGTAACTTGTTGCGCCGGAACTTGCCCAACTTGGTTTAACTTAGTCAGAACTTCTGTTAACTGTGCTTGGGCAAAAGCCTTTTCTTGATTCAGTTTATCTTGAATATCGAGAAACCTTGACCAAATTTGCTTACCCCAAGCTAACTTTGCCTGTTCCTTCTCTAAAAAAGCTTCTGGTATATGTCCGGCAAATGTTACGGGATAAGGTGTTAAATCCCATCCACAAATATAACAGAAATTCACCTTACCTTCAAGATATTCACTTTGACAAATTGGACAATTAGACACAAATCCCCTCACTATTAACTAATAACTGATTTTAGCACTAAAGCGCAACTACGTACCTTCTTAAGTATGTAACCCAAGTTGCTAGTTATAAGATTAATCTTATTCTTTGTACGTAGTTAAGCTTTAGCCCTCTTATACCACGTTTCATCAGAGGGCTAAAGCCCAACTACATACCTTTATGTAAATAACTAGCAACTACATACCTGTTTGTTTTCCCACTTGTCGCCGCTTAACTTCCTCCAAATTTTGATACTCAATTTTTGCTTGCTGATTGCACTCCACAGGACTATCTCCTTGCACGCCTTCTTCTGACAAAGCATCAAAAATAGCTTTAGCATTTTGCTGAGTCGCTGTCTCATCCACTATCGTTTCACTAAAACTATTAATCGAAACTACATTGCTGCCAAACTCCTTTTCTGGACTAATCACCGTCACCACTTCATCACCAGCAATATTCTTCACTTTCACCACATAAGAATTTCTTTGGTCATCACCTTCGTAAACTGCATCTGAATTTGGATTAACCAAAGTATATCCCAAAGATTCCAACACCTCCACAACTTTATCTGCAATTTCCACCCGTAATTGCGATCCCAATATCGCTAATTTTGCTTGCTCTACAATCTCTCCTAAAATTGGCTGTAAAGCAGCAATCTTTTCTCCCAATTCCTTTACCTGTTCCGTAGTCAGAGTTGATTCCCCAGCTTTTAGTTGAGATTCCAAATCATTTAATTGCTGTTCGTATTGACTCAAACGACCATTCACCCAATAATCAACTTCTAACTTAAACTTTTCTGCTTCATTTCCCTGCCCAACTTCAATTTCACATTCTCGATTAGCTTGTACCTCAGTAATTAAACTTTTCAAATCCTCCCAAGCTGCATTGTAAAATAACAGCCATTCTTGTTCTTTTTGTTCCAATTCCAACCGCAAATCTGCTAAATCTAAATAAGTTTGTTGTGTCGTAGCAATTGCCGCTTCCGTCACGCCAGCTTGGATATTATTTCGGGCTATTTCCAATCCCCGATGCAAATCTGCCAAACGTCCAGGTGCAAATCGCTGATGTTGGTAATCCCGATTAATTTGCGACCAAATTGTTTCTACATCCGCTAATAAATCTTCAGCAATTTTGGCTTTGCGCTGTTTTTCCTGAGCAATATCTGTTACTACTCGGTCAATCTGTTGCTGAAGAATTTGTTGTCCCCGTTCTCTTGCTTGTCGTTCCTGTGCAATCAACTGGGTAAATTTTTGGTCTTGCTGTGCAATCAATCTGGTATATTCCTGCCGTTGTTCAGAAGTAATTCGCAAATATTCGCTGCGCTGCTGCTCAAATCCTTGGCGCATCGCAGATTCCAAACGACTCGTTTCTCGTTGTAGTGCTTGCTGCTGACGATTCTCTGATTCCCGCACAGCAGTTTGAAATTCTTGTCGCTGTTGTTGCAAGCGCTTTTGGGTATCTTTTTCTAAATCCGCCAAATTGCTTCTGAGTTTCTGCGTCTCTTTTTCCTGCTGCTGAGCGCGTTGTTCTAGCGGTGCTAAACGTTGCTGAAACTCTCGCCGTGCTTGCTCTCGGACGGCATTTAATCTTTCCGGTAAATCTTGCTGCACAGAACGCAAACGACTTTCCTGTTCCTTCAGTCGCCGTAATTCTTGTTCTTCTACACTGACATAGCGCCGCTTTTCACCGCTCATATTTTTCTCCAGTGCAATTAAATGGGAATTTTCCCCTTTTGTGTTTATGTTATCCTTTTTGCTTGGGGCTGATGGCTGAGGGCCCAAAGCTAAGCTGGCCCCGCTATCCTCTTCCTCTTCTCTGGAGGGCCCTCTGCGCCTGGAGCGGTTAGTTATAAAGGGGGTAATAAACCGGGATTTGGTATTATTTACTGTGTGCCCTCATTCTCATGGCTTGTAAATTTCTGCATACCTTAGCTACTTGAGATTTTTCTAAGGCTAAACTATAGCAAAGCCATTGTTCCGAACCGGGGAGTAGCAATGAGTTCTCACAATGAAGACCAAATCGAACGACGACTCAGGGAAATAGAGGCAGAAATTTCTATCCAGCATATACCTCGCACGCCGAAACCTCAACAACCCAATCGCTGGCAACTGGCCATAGCAAAAATGAATAAAGTGGCCAAGGTGGCAGTATTTGCCGCCACTGGACTGATTAGCGTTTGGGTTTTTAGTACCGCTGTGAGTTTTATTTCTATAGTTATCGGTTTGTTAATCACGGCGGGTGTGGGATATGTCGGTTACAAACTTTTCTTGAACCGCGATAACTACCGGTGAAATATATTTGTCTGTTGCTGTTATTAATGTTATGCTTCGCAGTTGCGCTACCTGCGGAAGCTTCCTTTTGTCGCCAAACAAATGACCGTTTGATTTGCGTTGTCAGGATAGACCGCAGTGCTAAAAATCACTGGGAGTATCGGGCGATCGTCAGCGTTGACGGGGTGGAAAGGCCGATGCAGGTGTATAATTGTCGCGATCGCATTACTGTTCGCAAAGACGGAACTGTTGTAGCGTTTGAACCCAACGGCCCAGGTAAGCTCATCTGTAGCGTTCTGCACAAATAATCCCCCTTCTGTCTATGAACGACGAATTTTTAACTCTCCCTAGCAATTGGCTGGATTGGTTAACTGTATTCGGTTATATAACTTTTATCGTTTTCATTGCGTGGCGAGTGTTTGCCAGTCGCTAGTCTGGAAGAAGAACTCAATTTTACCGCTATGGAATCGACTACTATCCACGCACTCAAGGAATGGTCAGTTGCTATAAATGCCTTGACAGAAGGCAAAACTATTTTGCTGCTTCGTAAAGGCGGTATCCGCGAGGAGGGAAAGCAATTTAAAGTTGCTCATGATGAGGTTTTGCTCTACCCGACATTTGAACACCAAAAACCAGATTTGCTCAAACCGGAATATGCTGACAAGGTAAGCCCTGTAGAATCTGGCTGGCATCCGGAAACTGTGCGAATTGGTAGCTGGGCGAAGATTACCGATATTTTTATGGTGAGTTACGAACCCAGCATTGCCGCACTGCTACCATATCACATCTGGAACGAGCGGTTTGCGAGCGATCGCCTCCAATGGAAACCCAGTCAGCCTATGTATATTTTGCTGCTGCGGACTTACAAACTCGCTCAACCGCAATCGATTCCCTACCGCCCGGAATACGGTGGCTGTAAATCTTGGATCGATTTGGCCGCACCTATTTCCATCGCCGATTCTGTACCAGTACTGAGTGACGGCGAATACGTCAAACTAGCAAATGCCATCCGTAATGCGATCGCCCACCCGCAGGGTCAGGAATTAAAAATTCAAAATTGAAAATCAACCAGCAGAAAACTGGGGAAAGGGAATTTTGTAACAAATTTAGCTGACGTAACCCAGAAGGATAAAGCAAAATAAACTTCAAAATATCCCTGGATTAAGCATTAGAGCCGACTTGGGAGATTAAGCTCGATGCCTTTCCTCTGTTTGTCCATAATCGTTAAATCTTGCTTAAGATTGAGATGAAATTGTCAAAAATACCCTGTAGGGTGAGGTCACAACTAAGAATTTTTTGCCATCATATTGACAAATTGATCGAACTAGGGTAGCGTGGCTGGAACACAAGATCGAAGCTGGGAACAGAAGCTTAAAAGCGCATCCTCACACAGCCTGGTTTCAGCTTTACGTACCTTTATCTACGCAAAGGAGTTTTATCATGGCTGGACAGATGTGCTGGTTACCCGCTCTTGCTGGCAACGGGCAAAAGATATTGCATTTGCAAATCAAATCTCACGAACCGTGGCGACCCTATACAGGTTTTCCTCAATATGCCGTACCAGATTACCGCGAACCTGGTGGTTCTAAAGGTTGGGCAACTTACCAAAAGCTGATCAAAGCTGGCTGGAAGCTGATACCCACTAACGAAGCACAACAACATTCATTCTTCAATCCAGAAACAGAGGTAGCTTAAAAACCGCTTGGCGAACCTTCTCCATATGGCTTTGCGGCTCTTTCTCAAAAACGGTCTGCTGTGAGTGGGTTTGCCAAGTATGGCGTTAGGATTGCCCGCCGGAAATTGTAGCTCGATCGGATATCTCTGACGACACAGTTCTGGCAAAGTGGCACTACCTGATTCGATCCCGTAAGTATTGACGGTAAATGCGCTTAAATAGTATAATTTTTCAGTTATTGGGTCAGACCCGACAGAAAGTCAGTACGAAACAGCGCAAGTTCCCATCATGAAAGATTTTGCTCAGGAAAGCAAATCCGCAGAGGAAAGCAAATCCGCAATAGATGAAAATCTAATAGATGAAAAGCTAATAGATGAAAAGCTAATGGATGAAGCTATTGCACATTATCAAGGTGCATTATCCACTGTGGAAAAAGCAGGATTGATACTCTCAAAGCGGAAAATTATCGAAATGCTCTTGAGCCGCGATGGAGTGGAAAACCGCAAAAATAACGGTGCCGAATTGAACGCGAGTCAGTGCGCCCTGTTGATTGATTTGGATGAGCGATTGAAGGGACTTGCGGGGATAATAGCAAAAAAGTTTCCCCTAGAGAGCTATCGGCTGAGCGTTAACCCACCGGAGTCGTCTTGGTGGTGGTTTCTGGAATCCTTTGCCCCTAGAGAAATCCACAAATACGATCGCTTTGATTGGGTATGGTATACGTTGACACTCGGTTGTATGGTTGTGGCGACTACTTTTGGTTCTAGCACGGCTCAAGCCTTTTCCAGTGAAGGGTTTGATCTCCTGGGGACTTTTAGTACCGTTGGCCAAGCAGTGGGGATGCTTTTATTAGCCGGTGGGGTGCTGACAGAAAATGGTAAGGAAACTGTTGAGAATGTCCTCAAAAGCGTCGGGATTCCGTCTCACTTCCACGCGGAAGCAATTTTTGGTGCCTCAGCTCTAATGGCCGCAAGTAGTTATGTTGTCTATATTAATTTACCAAATATAGGAGAATATTATTATAAACAGGGGCAGATCTCTAGTAATCAGGGTGATGTTGTTAGTGCTTTGGATTTATACAAAAGGGCACTGAATTTTAACCCCAACGATCCCAAAATTTATGTCGGTTTGGGGAAAGTTTCGGAGGATATGGGACAACTCAAGGAAGCTATATCTTACTACGAGCAAGGTAGATCCTTCAACGATCCCGCCGCCCTCAATGGTTTGGGAAGAGTATTGGTATTTCAGTCGTTAGAAGATGTGGGTTGGACAGCAAAAATTGATGAGAAAGTTGAGCGGAGAGCAGATTTTTTCTTAGTCGCTGCTGAGAAGCTGGTGAAAGAAGAGCAAAAAGTTTTACGCCGAGATATTTCGATTAATCATGGCATCCTTTACCTATCTGATTTTAATTTAAAAAAATCTTCTGTTGAAGACGCTAATAATGCTCTCGATAATGCTTATAACTCTTTTGAACAAGCCGCTGAATTAGAGAAAACTTTACCCAAGGAAACGAAGGAACAGGGTAAAGGGCAGTGTTATCTTCAAATCACGCAAAAAATACGCCAAGAAGTTAACTATCAAAAGGGACAAGTTTTAAATCCCGATATTCCTAAAAAGGCGGAAGCTTGTTATGGGGAATTATATCGGGCAGGATTAAATCCTTATGACGATACGAAAATATACTATAGTCTCTATACCTCTAGAGTTTCACTGGAAGCTTATAAAAAACCAGAGAATCAAAAATAGGAAGAGCCAAAATCAGAAACACAACCACAATTAAAACCAAATCCTTAATAAAAGGCAGCGCCCCGACTTACTAGAGAACTTGGGGCACTGCCTTTTCAATTTTAACCCCAAGGGCTAGGTGGGCTACAGGGCCCTCGCGTACCCGCCTGTCGCCGACAAGCTTGTGCTAGTTGCTCTGGCTCATTCCATTGCCGAAGTTGCACTTCGTCAATTCTTTTGCTAATGAGTTGGGTAAATGATACAGCAAAAGGAGAAGCACCGACAATCCCTAATAAATATATAGCCATCACTGGTACTACTCTTCGGGTAATCACCTTGTCTGGTGTGTTTTTCCCCATCTTGTTAGAAATCAAACTTTGCATTTTTTATCCTCTGGAACTATCTGCTAACTACTACCTGCCGAAAATCACATCACTAACCACACTCTTATTGTTTAGACAGACATTCCTGGTTTGTTGTGCTATCCGTCCGTTGGCAAAAACAGCTCGAAATTCATACAGACATTTACCATCATTTACTGGAATAACAACAGTCTGTCTAGCACTGATGTTAACTGAGCCCAGCAAATCTTGACCCCAATCATAACCCGGCCTGCGCCAATAAAACTCGACGATATCTTGATCGGTACGGTTACTTACCTTAAAAACGCGATCGTCTTTTCCATAGAGGGAATAAGTACCACCATTCATATCACAAATATTGGCCTGACGTTCAATGCTTTCTTCGCCATCGGCGAATACAGTTTTGATATCATAAACGCATTCTCCTGGCTTGTTGTAAATATCAATATCTGCGGTTTCTCCAGGTTTCACCACCCGACCCTGGAGTTTTTCGTTAATTCTGTCATCAGTTCCAGGAGGGTACACAAATAAATGAACTATGTTACTATTACCATTGTTTTCCAAACTAAAGGATAGCTTTGGTCGGTAAGTCTCAGCTAATAAGCTACTGGGGGTTAATGAAATTGCAGTTAACCCCAATAGTACTTTAGCCCTGAAGGACTTTAAGAAATTTCGCTCCATCGTGTAGACCTCCTCATTCTAGGGTTCAATAGTACCATGAAACCTATTGTACGCTCGCAAAAATGAGGAATTTGTGATGATAAAAATGTGTTTTTCTTACTTCCCACTTCAGTAAAATTTAGGGCCACATTCCACAGGCACAATTTTCATATTTTTGAATGCAGACTGGGCAGGGCTACTTCATTGTCGTCAAAGAAAATTGATGGGCAGGGGGGCAGGGGAGCAGGGGGGCAGGGGGGCAAGAAAGTTTGACGATTTTTCTACACGCCACCAACATAAAAATAATTTCTTTCGCGAACATGAATTAGCCCTGGCAGACTGGGGAGTAGCTTAATAGCCGCTAGGCGAACCTTCGCCACGAGGATCGGCAGATCCTTCTAGAGAGCCATCTGGCGTAACGGCGATCGCATTAGCATTACCCCAAGGAGTTTGCTGCTCGATCTGATGTCCGCGACGACGCAGTTCTGCCAAGGTGAGAGCATCCAAGCCAAATGGTTCTACCCTCAGTTTATCCGGTAACCACTGATGGTGAATGCGAGGAGCAGAAACAGCTGCACCGACATCCATATTGTATTCCAACACATTGAGTACAATTTGTAAAACCGTGGTGATAATCGTGCTGCCTCCAGGCGCACCAACTAGCAAACGCAGGCGATTGTTTTCGGTGACAATTGTAGGAGTCATGCTGGAAAGAGGAATTTTGCGAGGTGCGATCGCATTTGCATCTCCACCCACCAAACCAAAAAGGTTGGGTACTCCCGGTGCAACGGCAAAATCGTCCATTTCGTCATTAAGCAAAATACCCGTTCCTGGTACAACTACACCCGATCCGAAACCATAATTAATAGTAAAGGTAAGGCTGACCGCATTGCGCTGTTCGTCTACAACGCTGAGATGACTTGTCTCCGGTGATTCTTTGCTATTAACAAAACGCTGCAAAGTATCTCGATCGACTGCCGTTACTTCCGTTGCAGGTCGCGCCCTTTGCATAGTAATTTCCTGACGCCTTTTAACAGCATAACTGCGGCTGGTGAGCGCTGTCACCGGAATATTCACAAAATCCGGATCGCCCAGATAAACAGATCGATCTGCATAGGCAATTTTCATTGCTTCTGCAAGTAAATGCAGCGTATCCGGGTGATGCCAACCCAGCGATTTCAGATCCGTATCGCCGATAATATTTAAAATCTGCAACAAATGAACGCCTCCCGAAGAAGGAGGTGGCATTGTGCAAATTCGGTAAACGCGGAAACTACCGCACAGAGGTGTCCGCCAAGTCGGTTTGTAGTTTTTCAGATCTTGCAAACTAATCAAACCGCCATTGCTTGCCATATCGCTGGCAATAGTACGAGCAATTTCACCAGTGTAAAAGCTTTGCGGATCTTTAGCGATCGTCTGTAAAGTGCGTGCCAAATCTCGCTGTATCAAACGATCTCCCAATGCAAACAATCTACCATTGGGAGCGAAAATTTGACGTGCCGCGTCATTGTTCAAAATAACATCTCGGCGCGTTTGAGAAATGCCAACAAAACGCCAAGTCGGAATAGAGCTGACAACAAAACCCCGATCGGCAAGACGAATAGCAGGTGCAACTACCTCTTGCCAAGACAGCTTGCCGTACTGACGATGCACTTCATAAAGTCCCGCCACCGTACCCGGTACAGCTGCTGCCAAATAGCCATTGACACTAGCATTCGGACGCACCTTACCCTGTTCGTCTAAGTACATATTGCGCGTCGCACGCAAAGGAGCGCGTTCCCGGAAGTCCAGCGCCTTCATTTCTCCCGTTTGCGCTTGATGCAACATTAAAAAGCCACCGCCGCCAATACCTGCGGAAAAAGGCTCGACTACTGAAATGGCAAAAGCCGTCGCCACCGCTGCATCCACAGCATTGCCACCTTTTCGCAGTATGGAAAGTCCTGCCTCAGACGCCAACGGATGAGCTGAAGTTACCATACCTTTTTTAGTGCGTAGGGGTAGGACAAAGGTAGCCTTTGTTTCCTCACACCAAAATAGAGATATCGAGACAATAATATAAAGAATTGCGATAGAAAATTGTTTATATCTCAAAAAGTTAAACATAATAAGTTTCGATATTTGGCGGGAAAAATTTAAGATGAGCCAGACATTTACTGTAAGTGAAGACGAAAACTATGACAAGCCTCGCCCCAAACGACAGGTGTCGATCGACATCCTGCGCGGACTGGTCATGGTACTTATGACATTAGACCATGTGCGAAGGTCAAACATAAAGTTTGGTGGTTAAGTTATCTTTGATAATATGGGTGGGCAATGCCCACCCATATTAACGAAAAATTATCTTTGGTTATCCCCAATTTCATAAATTACTAATTTTTACTTACAAATACAAATCCTCTTGTTTTACCCGAATCAGAATCCACCGTTGCCATCGCTCGCCATAAATCTGCGGCTTTCACCCAAACTGGTGGGTATTTGTAGCGCGAAACATCTAAAATTAAAAATCGATCGGTTCTTTCATTATAAGCAGCTATAGGAGAAATATGGCCTCCGGTTTCTTGTCCAATTGCTTTCCGTAAGTAATTGGTTATCACAAAATTTCCCGGTTGTTTCAAATTTTGTACTGTCACTCTGCGAAACTCTTCCAGATTGGTGTCGGAAGCATGGTAAACTCTGACCTTGGCATTGTAACTTGCTAATAATCCACCCAACTGATTTAAAGTCATTCCTCGACGAGAAACTACTTCCGGCGTGACGACTTGTCGAGTTTTCTCATTGCTAAAAAAGTTGCCTTGAGTGAAGACGCGATACGGTGCATATTCCGGCGCTGGCGGTGCGTTAATTCCCAAGGCATTCAGCACCATAACGCTGCTAGCAACTCCACAAAAAGCTTGATTGTTTTGGGTAACAAATTGTACACTCAAAGGCCAGTAATCTTGTCTAGATTGACTTTGGATTAATAACTGTTCTCCTTGCGTTGAGTTGAAGGCAATCAGGTTTTGCGGTAGGGGCAGTGTTTGGGCGATTACGCTGCTACTGCTCACAGCAAGTCCAAGAATAAAAGCCCGAATGGGTGTGAAGATCGTCTTGAGTGTATTCGTTTTCATAAAAATCAAACGTCAAAAGTCAAAAGAAAAAAAGGGGCAGAAGTGCCCAGGTGCAGAGGGGCCCAGAGGCACAATTAATTTTTTCCCTTTCCATTTTCCCTCTTTGCCCCTTATTTTGAGTTTTGACTTTCCCTTTTATTTTGGCGATCGCTCTTTGATAACATCGATCGCTTCCAACAGCCAGTTTATGTAAGTTTCTTCTTTTCGCGTCACCAGTTCCAATACTAGGCGCTGCATTACCTCAAAACGGCTGGCAGATTCATCTCCAAGCGGTGGCAATTCGATCGTTTCGCACTCGCTCAGCTTAGCGCGGCGAGCGGCTACTTGCTGTTCTAGCAGGTGAACGATCGCTTCGTTCGGTAGCTGGGCGGCAAAATATAGCTGCACGAGTAAGGGGTCTCGAATTATTGGCAAGGGCTGTGGGCTACCCAGCCATCTGAGTAATTCCGCTTTCCCCGCTTCCGTCACGGTGTAGACCTTGCGGTTGGGGCGATCGTGCTGTATTTCGATCGTGCAGCTAATCCAACCTTGCTCTACCAGTTTATCGAGGGTTCTGTAGATTTGTGCCTGATCTGCGGGCCACAAATGGGCAATACATCGATCGAAGCAGCTCGTTTTCAGGTCGTAGCCTGTCATCTCTTCTTGCTGAAGCAGACCCAAAATTACGTGTGCTAGTGACATAACATCGTTTCCGTTTTGCCTGTGGTTCTCTGTACAAATTTTATCTGTTACTTCTTATATAAGTTTGTGCTACTATATGATTAATCATATAAAAGTGCGATCGCAGCATACAGCGGTAGCAAGGAGGAAACACATGGCAGTTCAAACCCAAAAGATCCGCACCGTCGCAGGCATCGTCAACAGCGTCGAAACACTGGAGGGTGAGGGTTTTCGCGTGCGCCGTCCGTTCCCGAAGAGTTCTTTTTCGCACTTCGATCCATTCCTGCTGCTCGATGAATTAGGGCCGATCGAACTCAAGCCAGGTCAAGCGAAGGGAGCGCCAGATCATCCCCACAGAGGATTTGAGACGGTTAGCTACGTGATTGAGGGTAGCTTGGAACACAAAGATTCCCAAGGACGTTCCGGAAAGCTCGGCCCAGGTGATGTGCAGTGGATGACGGCAGGAGCCGGTGTCGTACACTCAGAGATGCCTGCACAAGAATTTGCCGAGATTGGCGGACGAGTTCACGGACTGCAACTGTGGGTGAACTTGCCTCGACGGGACAAGATGATCCAACCTCGCTATCAAGAGATTAGTGCTTCGCGCATTCCGATCGCACAAACAGATGATGGATCGGTACGGGTAAAAGTGATTGCCGGGGAAGCTCTCGGTGTGCGTGCGGCGATCGAAACGCGGACTCCCATTATGTACCTGCACTTTACACTGCAACCAGGTGCAACGATCGTGCAGCCGGTGCCGAAAGAATACAATGCCTTTGCATATGTAATTGATGGAGAAGGCTTATTCGGTGAGGAAAAAGAACGTGGCTTAGACGCACAAATGATTCTCTTTGCACAAGACGGCTCAGAAGTGACGATCGCCAATCGATCGGATGCTACTTCACCGCTTTCTGTGTTGCTGATTGCTGGCGTCCCTCTCAACGAGCCAGTTGTGCGCTACGGCCCATTTGTGATGAACACAGAAGCAGAAATTATCCAAGCCTTTGAAGATTATCGTAACGGGAGGATGGGTTCAATTGACTTCTAAAACTCTTCTACAACCGACGCACCAACATCTGCGTACTCTGCGTAACAAATTGCTACACCTTCATCAAGTGTTGTTGGAAACAGAACGCATCGTTTACGAACAGGTACGCGGGCGAGTATCCGGCGGAGAATTGCTACAACTTATCATTCATCACGAGCAATTTACTTGGCTGCATCCTCTTTCTGAGCTAGTCGTGCAAATTGATGAAATACTCGCATCTGACGAGCCAATTGTACTGGAAGATGTTCAAAATGCGATCGCATCTGCCCGCACGCTACTTAGCCCCATAGAAACAGGCAATGCTTTCCAAAGTAGGTACTCCAACGCGCTCCAGCGCTCCCCTGATGTCGTGTTGGCGCACGCAGAAGTTTCTCAGTTTCTGATGTCCAAAATTCGGTAAAACAAAACTTATAGGTAGGTTGGGTTGAACGGTAGTGAAACCCAACCTATTCTCTTTGACTAATAACTCAAGTTGCTAGTTACTTGCACTTCTTAGTATGTTGTTGGGGGTTTT
>NZ_JBHFNU010000104.1:0-105776 GCF_041929145.1 Aerosakkonema sp. BLCC-F183
AAGCCCAACTACATACCTGCGCCAAACGCCAGACACCGCAACAACCTCAAGCATAAATCGCTACAATCGAAAATATTCGCAACCCTTGGGTGCAGCAGATGTTGGCGAAAATCTGGCGCTGGCTGAAAAAATTGTGGCAACAGCTATTGGGAAAACCACCCCAACCTTCCCCCCGTAGCGCGGGAACTCCAGGGGGTAAACCAAATCCACGCCTCAGCGATGCAGAATTGGAAAATTTGTTTTTGCAACTGCTGGATAGGATAGGAGAAGGCGCGAGTCGGGAAAATATTAAAAGCTTTCTGATCGGCAAAGGGATTAACGAAGCTGACTTGGTGGCTTGGTTAGGTCACTTTGGTGGTAGATTGCTGGAATCTTCAGTTCCAAATCATCAGTTGGCGCGTCGAATGGTGCTACTAGGTGAGTTGGAATATAACAAATCGGGAGAGATTGCCCTGGAAATTGGCAGAAAACTACTGGCAAGGGAAAATCCTCAGACTGCGCTAACATCTACTTACACAGTAGAGGTATTGCTAGAGCAAGGTCATAATCAAATATATCGAGGGCAGTACAAAGCAGCGATACATAGTTTTTTACAGGCATTAGCATTAGAATTACAAAACCCAAAAATCTGGTTTGGGTTAGGTTTTGCTCACTATCTGTTAAGGGACTATCAAGATTCAGTTGACTGTCTGAGTCAGGCTTTGCAAATCAAAGAATCCTACGCATTGGCATTGGCTTTTCGCGGCTGGGCTTACGAAAAGCTAAATCAGCCTGAGAAGGCAAAGGTAGATTTTGAGCAAACTATTAAAATTAAACCTCAAGATTATGAAGATTGGTTAGGTCGGGGTATTGCATTCGATGGATTATCTACACTTGATGGTTTAAAACGGGATATAGAGGTGCTTGAAAGCTATATCAAAGTGATTGAGTTTAAACGTGATTCCTGCGGAGTCTGGCATGGTTGTGGAATTTTGCTAGCGAACTTAGGCTCAAACAACGAGGAAGCACTTGCTTGCTTTAACCAAGCTATTAAACTGACACCAGACTATCAAGATGCCTGGAGAAGACGAGGTGTTGTGCTATTAAATATGCGCCGCTATGAACAGGCGATCGCTAGTTGCAAGACAGCCATTGCAATCAATCAGGATTCCTACAAAGCTTGGTGTAGCCTGGGTATCGTCCAAGCTAATTCAAACAGTGATAATAATTCAAAGCAGGATGATCAAGAGCGTAATAACGAGGCGCTTGAAAGTTATGAACAAGCCCTTACACTCAGAAAAGACTACCCTGAAGCTTTTTACAACAAGGGAATTGCGCTATCTATTTTAGGTCGCAATGATGAGGCGATTGCCAGTTATGAGGAAGCTACTAGGCTTAAACCTAACTATGCAGAAGCCTGGTATCGTCTTGGCTTGGCGCAAGTTAAATTAGGTAGCGGTATTAAATTAGCCATCAAAAGCTATAAAAAAGCTATTAAATATAAACCCGATCATTTGGAAGCTTACTATCGCATTGGATTTGCTTATGAACGCTTAGCACAAAGTCAACTAGCGTTACCAAATTACCATAAAGTTATTGAAATGAATCAGGATTATCCAGAAATTTGGGATAGCCATAAAAGGAATGTTTCTAGATTATTAAAGCTAAACGGTTATGAAAATTATATAATTACCCTTTGTAAGAAAGCTTTGAAAATTAAGCCTGATTACCACGAAGCACATTATTTTATTGGCAAAGCACTAGAAAAGTTAGAAAAGTACGACGAAGCTGTATATTTTTATCAGAGAGCCACTGAGTTGCTAGAGGCTCACCAAGAAGCCTGGAAAGGTTTAGGCGATGCCCTAACTAGCTTAGGAGATAAGATAGGTAGTTATAAAAAATATAAAGAAGCAATCGCAGCTTACGAAAAAGTTGAGGAACTGAATGAATTTAACTGGCAAGCTTGGAACAATCATGGTTGGGCTTTATTTAAGTCAAAACGCTATGGGAAAGCTTTGGAAATTTGGCAGAAAGCATTAGGTATTCTCAAACCAGATAATCTTAAGAAAATCAAAGGCTATCACGAACGTAAACAGGGTTGTGCAGAATTATATTTTTCATTAGGTAAATATTACCAAGATAGTAGGTTTTGGTCAAAAGCTCAAGAAAGTTATGAAGAGGCAAAGGTTTTACTAGAGGAAATTAGAACAGATATAGATACGGGTGAAATATATCTTAAAATATTAGAAAGTTTAATTATTGTTTGCCAATATCGAACACAATCACAAGAAGTTTTGGAAGAATTGTTAAATGATGGTAGCGATCTTTTAGCACGACTTATGAAAGACACTAAATCCCAGGGAAAGCAAAATTGGTTGCACAGAAGATTTAGCACCTTTGACCAATTGCGAGTAGATCAATTAGTTCTATCCCGAAAGCCAAAGGAAGCTCTCAAGCGAGCAGAAGAACGAAAAAATCTTTGCTTATCTTGGCTGAGAGGAAAAGATGCCGATAGTCTCAGTTTAGATATTGAGCCATTACTGAGCGCAAATACAGCAGCAATTTACTGGCACGTTAGTCCTGCCGCAATTACAACTTTTATTTTGAAACACGGAGAAGAACCTTTCGTTTTCTGCGGTAACGCATCACAGAATATCGAACCTCAAGATACAGATTACCAGATAGGTACTGCTAACCAACTCCGACAATTTGAGGAATGGATGGCAAAATGGAAATGGGATTATCAAAGATACCGTAAAGAAACAAGAAAGGAAATGCCAAAAAAGGTAGGTAAAAACAATGTGATTTTTAAAGCCAACGAATTTTGGATGAAAACAATGGTAAAAAGGTTAAATGAACTTGCGGACATACTGGATATATCTGGGATTTTAAAGCAATTAGATTTTAAAGTTCAAAAATTAATTTTGATCCCTCATCGCGACTTGCACCTCCTACCACTGCATTACCTGTTGCGAGAAAAAAATTTTACAATTACTTATATCCCCAGTTTGAAAGTTGGGATTGATTTGCAAACTGATACCCCATCCACTCCCAAAAAACTCCTCAGCATCGAAAGTCCGAGTCGTTTAGAATATGCGGAAACTGAATCGCAAATTATTGCCCAAATTTACGATAATCCCACCTGCATTAAAAGTAGTAAAGTTACAAAAAATAAAGTTATCACCGCTTTCTCCAATTCTGCTGATATCTTCCATTTTACCGGACATGGCGAACACAATATCCACCACCCCCTAGAGTCAGCTTTGGAATTAGCCAACGAAGAAATGCTAACTTTGCAAGATATCTTCCAACTAAACTTAAAAGGCTACCAACTCGCTTGTCTTTCCGCTTGCGAAACTGGCATTACCAGCAAACAAGGTATCATTGATGAATATGTTGGTTTAGTCAGTGGCTTTTTAGCAACAGGCGTTACTCATGTTATCAGCACGCTTTGGCAAGTTGGCGAAATCGAAACAGCTTTGATGATGATTAAATTTCACCAATTATATAAGGATAATATCCCTCCGGCTTTGGCACTCCAACAAACCCAAATTTGGCTTTCTACTCTCACCTTCCCCGATCTAATCCAATGGTATCGCCAAGAATCTGCTAAATTAGAAGAAGGTAGTGGTTGTTGGGAAAGTTTGCAAGGTCTGATCGGCAAAGCCCAGCAAGAAGCGGAAATTAAAGGAATGAATTATCGCCCTTACTCCCATCCCTACCACTGGGCTGGATTTATCGTATCTGGAAATCATCAAAAACCAATCATATCATGTCCGTTAGATTACCCATAATAAAACTTGTTCGTAGTAAGGACTTTAGTCCTGGGTATAAGGACTAAAGTCCTTACTACAAACTATCATTCCGAAACACCCAATAAATCTATGCGAGAACAAGATATCAAAACAATTCGGGCTTTTTTAATCGCCCTTTCGCAGCTAGAATTACCTTTAGATGAATCGCTGCAAAAACAGTTGCACCAGTTAGGCGAAGAATTAGCAATTGATATAGAAGCGGCGATAGAAAGTCTGCGAAAGCTAATTTACCAACACGACTTCCTGAAAAACTTATATACACCCGCGCTAAAATCTTTGCAATTAGCTTATCAAGCCCAACCGCGCAACAAATGTATCTTACCATTAGAAGATAGCGAACCGGAAAGCGAAAACCGGGAATTGGAAAATTTTCTCCTTCCCGATAACTCGTTAAAGTTATTCCAACATATCCTTAAATCTAACGATTCAGTGCAAACAACAAAAGATACCAAAAACCAATTACAAACTTCTCCTGAAATTGCATCGCTTCCCCCCACATCACCTGACTCTTCCTACTTAAATACCGTCGATGTTTACAACCATGCTTGGGTTTATATATTCGGTTAATGAATAACTTAATTTATCCGCATTTATTTCTATTTACCTATTACCTGAAAATGCCCCCAAATTCTCAGGAAGATTTCGACAAGCCCGAAAATACTCGTTTCCCCGATGGTTTTTCCTCCCGTCGCACCTTGGGCGATACCGATAGCTTCCTCCTTGCTTGTTCCGTCGCGGATAAAAATAATCCTCCCGATAGCTTACCTTTTCCCGAACTAAAAGATAAATTAACTACCGAAAAAGAAAAAATATCGATTTCCGGCGAACTGCTGGGAAAAACTTGGATAATACTTGGTTATTCAACCGCCGAAAATACAGAAAATATCGCCAAAGAAGCTTACGAATCCTTAAATTTCGAGAAATGGGGCAGTCAAGAAAGCGGACAATTCAGCGAAGCGAAAATTTGGGAAATTTGGCAAACTCCCCAAAACTGGCAAAACTTAGAAACTGAAAATAATCATATTTTAATTATTATCTATCCCAACCTAACTACAATGGGACATATCGCTAATTTTTATGAAGATTGGCGACAGTTATTTTGTTACAAACATAAAATAGTTTGGGCTTATGGCAAAACGCGACAACTGAAACAAACCTTAGCCAAACAATTTTCACCTGAAGTTCAAGCTATCACCCCTTTTGAAACAACCTCCTCCCAACTCAACCTGCTAGAATCCGAATTAACCGAATTAACCAAAGCCTTAGACAAAAATTACCAAACTTTGTCAGAATATGCCCAAGGACTTGCCCACTTAGAAGTGCAGATGCAAGCGCTAAAAACCAACGCTTACAACTATCAAGAACGATTACAAAGTATTGAAAGAAAAGCCAACAAAATCACACCTGCAAATCCCTCGAATCTCGACATCCTAAAAACCTTCAACGATTTGGTAAAATATAAATATCAATCCCAACTAGAACAAGACCTCGCAGCCCTCAGTCCCGGATTAAGATTGCGAGAAAAACAAATCGATACAATTAGAGGAATAGTAGAGATCAGACAAGCGCAATTAGATGATATAATAGAAAAGCGCGATCGCATATTTCAAGAAACAGTACAAGAATGGGGAATTGGCATAGGAATAGCCGCCATAGCAGCCACATCCATATCACCATTCATTCCCAACATCACCAAAAACAAATTAACCGAACCCTTCCCAGCAGTAGAAGGAGTAATCAACCTTTCCTTAACCTTTTTTATTAGCATAATTATCGGTATTGCAGCCAAAAATAAAGCTAGAAAATTGATTAAATCCCGTCGCCCTCCTAGTTAAGATCTTTTTAACCACAGATGAACACAGATAAACACAGATAAAAACAAGTATTTATTACATCAACAAAAAATCCATTCCACCAACCATTAACCCATCTGCGTTCATCTGCGGTAAAAAAATCAGCCTATTTTCACATAAAATATTTATATTGTAATCAGCGAATCGCTCTCTTCCTATCTTCTCTGTGTTCTCTGCGCCTCTGCGGTTTAAAGAAAAAAGCGATCGCCTAACGAAAGCGAACTCCTACAAACTGAACACAGCCAGTATATTCGGGAACTAAGTAAATTAAAAATAGCTCTCGTGAAGCTTCAGCCAAATCTAAAACTTCGTCCAAATTTTCACCATTAGCAATAATTCCGTTAGTATTATACGCAACATATTGATGAGCATATTGTTTTTTTAACCGATCGCGGTTGCGGTTCAACCACTTCAGCATTTCGCGGCTTTCTTCGGGAGAAGGTGTTCTGCTCATAAATTTTCCATTTTATAAAGAATAGGAGCGCTCCAGAGGAATCGCCCCTAAACATATTTTCGGTAGAGTTGAAAATTGACGCTTAAATCACACTTAAGCGCCTTTACTGGGGCTCATTTTGGTAAGAGCGACCGCCCATGTAAAGAGCGGTTGCCAAAGCGATTCCAGGTAAAGTAATTACAAATGCCCACGGCGTATTTAACCAACTCTTTGCTTGGTATTTTTGCTTATAAAACGAACAAGCTTCAGCAGAATTAACGGAACTCAACAAAATGCCGCTGGCGATCGCAGCACTGGATGCAATAGCTGCCAAGGCTAATTTTACTTTTATCATAGTTTTCCATCAACTCGTTTTAGCTATAATTCTAATCGCTAAGTTGGTAAGTTGGGAATTGCCGAGGGGGAAACAACCGATTCGATAGATCGATCGGCTTCGCGAGCAGGGAGCGAGCGTCCAAGCGGCGAGATGCCGATTTCATACAGATTTGCCAAAACCAAAGCGCTCTAACAGCCTATGCAATTTCTATAATCAGTTTTTTCCCTAAAGCATTGGCATATCTTTCCAAAGTATAAATACCAACATCTTCTGCATGATTCTCTATTCTAGAGATAGTCGATTTATTCAAATTTAATTGCCGCGCTAATTCTTCATGCGTTATTCCCGCTTCTTTTCTTGCTTGCGCCAATAGCACACCAATTTTAAAACTTGCATATCCAGACTCAAAACCATCAGCAAACTCAGAATCAATTTGCTGGCGTTTCTTGATGTATTTCTCTACATCACTCATTATTCTCTCTCCTGCTTAAATAATCTCGTTTTCGCTGTTCTGCTAAATCTATCTCTTGGGATGGCACTTTTTGTGTTTTCTTAGCAAATCCGTTTGTTAAAATAACTAAGTTATCATTCTCAAAAAAGCCTAGCAGACGGAACGTATTATTGCCTACATTAATTCTAACTTCCCAAATATCATCAGTATTGACCAATTTCTTCAAATATTGCCTTGGCACACAATCAAGCTCTTGAATTAAGCGTAGCACCCAAAGGACTTTTTGGGCTTGTTTCCCAGACAGAGAATCGAGGAATTCTTCCACGGGACAGCGCTCCGAATCTGTGCGGTAGAATACGATTTCTCTCATGGATTAAGTAGAACGGAACGCTATTTCACTATTTTAGTGCGTTTGGCTTTTCACCTTGACAATTGCAATAAAAAAAAGACGATCGGTTAAACTCGATCGCCCTCACTCATATCTACTCGGAGTCACTTACAACAGGGAAACTTAAACCTTTGCTTCTTCCTTCACCAACTTATCCCAACCCAAATCTTTCAGGCTGTTGTTGCGGCGCAGCGGACGAGTTACCAACTCCAGGATGTCGCGTGCGTTGGTAAAGCCGTGGATTTGAGCAAAAGTAAACTCAACCGACCATTTGGTATTGATACCCCGCGCTTCCAACGGGTTAGCATGAGCCATACCAGTAATTACCAAATCAGTCTTCAGATCGTAAATCCGCTGAATTTGATTGTAATTATCCGGTTTTTCAACAATGCGAGGCATCGGTACGCCCATTTCTTGGCAAGTCTTCTCCAGCAATAGCAACTCAGCGGCTTGATAGCGCTTATCCATATAAGGAATGCCGATTTCCGGACAAGTCATACCGCAGCGAATCAGGAAACGTGCCAGAGAGATTTCCAACAAATTATCGCCCATGAAGAACACAGATTTGCCGCGAATTAACTTAATGTAATCTTCCAGGCTTTCCCAAATTTGTTTTTCCCGTTCTTCCAATCCCTTCGGCTCAATTCCAAACACCGAGCAAATCTTTTCAATCCAAGCGCGGGTACCATCTGGACCGATCGGGAACGGTGCGCCAATTAACTTGCACTTGCGGCGACGCATCAGCGCTGTAGCGGTGCGGCTGAGGAAAGGATTGACACCAGCGACATAATACCCTTCTTCAAGCGTCGGTAGTTCGGTGAAGCGCTTGGCAGGTAACCAACCGGAAACCTTGATGCCTTGTTTCTTCAGTTCCAGAGTTAGTTGGGTAACAACTGGATCGGGTAAAGAACCGAAAAGAACTAACGGCGGGTGGTTGACATATTCCGATTCTTCTGCTTGTACTTCTTCTTTCTTGCGACCGAAGTTGAGCAGTTTAGCGATCGCATTCCGTTCTTCCTTTTCAGCTTCCATCACGGGAGCCTTTTCGGGACAGCGTGCAGCCATCGCCGCCAGTACGGTATCTTCCCCTTGAGTGAAAGCGTAGTCCAAACCGTTAGCGCGAGCAACTACAATGGGGATACCCAGATCTGCTTCCAGCTTGGGTGCCAAGCCTTCCAAATCCATTTTGATGATTTCGGTGGTGCAGGTGCCGATCCAAACGATGACGCTGGGGTTGCGATCGCGCTTAATCTGCGAACACAGCCGTTTGAGTTCCTCATAGTCATTCAGCTGCGCCGAGATATCCCCTTCTTCCAACTCTGCCATCGCGTAGCGCGGTTCGGCAAAAATCATCACCCCCATCGCATTTTGGAGGAAGTAGCCGCAAGTCTTCGTGCCAATTACTAAAAAGAAGCTATCTTCAATCTTTTGGTAAAGCCACGCCACGCAACTAATCGGGCAAAAAGTATGGTAATTGCCAGTTTCGCACTCAAAATTGAGCGCTTGCGGTTCTGCAACAGTCATAAAATCCTCTCTCGTGCTAGCGCTATAAAGCTAAAAATGAATGCAATTTTCCTAGAGAGCGGGCAAAATACCCGCCCTCAGAAATAAAGTATGAGAATTTAATGCGATCGAAAGTCTGGCAAAATCTAGCTTTGTGTGCAAAGCCTCAATTACTTGCTCCACTCATCGTCGTCATCTTTTTTGGCCTTCGGGTCGGAAAACGGATCGAAGTTGATGTCGCTAAACGCATCCAGGTCTTCGTCATCTAAATCTTTCGTGGACGTATCCCCAAACTCATCCAGCGTCATGTCGCTCAGGTCTGTTTCCGACTCGTCTGAAGTTTCCTCACCCCAGGCATCCAGCGCCGCGCCAAAATCCTCGTCTGACTCTTCACCGGACTCGTCTGATGAGGTTTCGACAAACTCATCCAGCGATTCTAAATCGCCAAAGCCTTCGGCATCTTCGTCGCTGTCTTCCTCAGACGGGGTTTCGGTCAGATCGTCGAGTTCTATGTCAGCTAAGCCCCCGACATCTTCATCATCGTCTAGGGAGACTACGGACACATCCTCGTCCAACTCGTCGATCGCATCTTCGCTCAGCTCAACCGTCTCAAAAGTTTCAATCGTCGTCGTACTGACAACAACAGCCGGTGCTACTAACGAGTCTTCCTCTTCCTCCAATTCTTTGCGATCGAAAGCTGTTTCGATCGCCGTTGTCGAGGCAGTCACCTCGCTTGGTGGTACTGAAGGCTCTTTAATCGCTGGCTTGTTTCCTAGCGCTACCTCTGGATCGAAATTTAACTCCAAAACGTCGATCAGCGCATCTGGACTGGGATTGAGCTTGGCAAAGGGCAACATCAACTGCGCTAGCTTCGGTTCAAGCGCATTTAGGATTCCCAGGATGAGGTGAGAGGGCGGTCGGCGACCGCCATCTGGAGTTTTGACAGACTCCAGCTCCATTTGCAGAGCCAGCCACGAATGATTTACTTGGTAGTATTGCAACCATTTTTGTTTCAGAGCTGATGTGAAATCGTCGAAAAAGGCCACAGTTTCTCTCCCCCATCCTGAAAACTAGACTGATCAAACCATCATTAAGTCTAGTTCTTCTGCCTCTGTCTTGATCGTTGGTTTTGTCGGATTTAAATAAAAGTCTGACAGCAAGGAGAACAATTCGCGATCGGGTGCATCATTTGGCACCACACCTTCCGGACGGGCCAAAATCTGATCGGCGATGTTGAGGTAGTAGTCGCAGACGTAGTTCAGCGAGGGGTCGGTCTCCGCCATTTCAAACAAAGTTTTGCCCTTGACGCGGGAAACGCGGATGTCTTCAATTAGCGGCAGCACTTCTAGCACCGGCATGGCGACTGATTCGACGTACTTGTCGATTAAGTCGCGCTTGGATGTGCGATTGCCAATCAAACCGGCGAGGCGCAGCGGGTGAGTGCGAGCTTTTTCGCGCACGGAAGCGGCAATGCGGTTAGCGGCGAATAAGGCGTCAAAACCGTTATCGGTGACGATCAGGCAGTAGTCCGCATAGTTGAGGGGTGCGGCAAAGCCGCCGCAAACAACGTCGCCGAGAACGTCAAATAGGATGACATCGTATTCGTCAAAAGCGTTGAGTTCTTTGAGCAGTTTGACAGTTTCGCCCACCACATAGCCACCGCAACCGGCACCGGCAGGAGGGCCACCAGCTTCTACGCAGTCAACGCCGCCGTAGCCTTTGTAGATTACATCTTCCGGCCAAACGTCTTCGTAGTGATAGTCCTTTGATTGTAGGGTATCGATGATGGTGGGAATCAGGAAGCCTGTGAGGGTAAAGGTGCTGTCGTGCTTGGGGTCGCAACCGATTTGCAGCACTTTCTTGCCGCGTCGGGCTAGGGCGACGGAGATGTTACAGCTTGTTGTGGATTTACCGATTCCGCCTTTTCCGTAAACTGCCAGTTTCACGCTCGTGTTCTCCTTAGTTGTTTCTTATCGAACTCGCTTGAGTTTTATAGCTAGGGGCTGGGGGCTAGGGACTAGGGGCTAGAGGCAGAAGGCTCTTTAACCAAGGTTTAAGGAATTTAAGAACGTCCTAACTTGGTGGTTACTATTTTTTTCCCTACGTCTTTGTCTGCATTATTGTCTAACTTCCAAGGAAAATAAAGGGCTGCTCCAGATACTTACGGTATTAAAAGTAAGTATTGTCCTTTATAAGGCTATTTCCATCTGCTTAACCATATCTATTCTAAACTAACCATATTAACACCCTTTTAATGATGTTTATAATTACTTTTTTATAAAAAACGGTACAAAATACAAAAATACAAATCCTTTTGTAGAAAATATCTGAGAAGGTCGATCGCCTTGCGATCCCGACTCTTCTCCAGAGAGGAGACTGCCACCGCACAGTAAGGATGTTGATATTGAAAGTAAGTGCTATCTCAGCTAACTCGAAGCGAGTTCGATTTAGCAGCGATAAATTTGGCTAATGCAGCTACTCTAGATTTTTGTAAAGAATGATAAATTTTTTCGCGATCGCCCTATTCATAGGACATTCTTGATGTTTAGTAGCAATGTTCGTTGCAATTAACAATGAATCGGTTTTTGAGAAAAACCCGGTTTCTTGAACCCATCTGCACTAACTCCCTCTCCCCGTAGACGGGGAGGGGGGCAGGGGGGTGGGGTCTATTCAAACCGCCAAATCTTGACCGTCATATCATCACTGCCACTAGCAATAGTCCGACCTTGAGGGCTAAAAGCAACCGATCGAACTTGGTCTGAATGTCCGCCCAAGGTGCGAAGCAGCTGACCGCTGGCAGTATGCCAAATTTTGATCGTGTTGTCACCGCTATCGCTGGCGATAGTTTGTCCGTCGGGACTGTAGGCAATTGTCCAAGCAGAACCGGAATTAGTCGTGAGGGTGCGAACTAATTGACCCGTCGCCATGTACCAAATTTTGATGCTGTTATCGCCGCTGTTGCTGGCGAAAGTCTTGGCATCGGGACTCAAGGCAATTGACCACACCGAACCGGAATGACCCGTGAGAGAATGCAGTAACTTTCTGCTGCCAATATTCCAAATTTTGATCGTATTATCCCAACTGCCGCTAGCCAAGAAGGAACCGTCGCGGCTAAAGGCGACAGACTCCACAAAGTCCGAGTGTCCGGTCAGAACATCTAACATTTTGCCTGTCACAGTATGCCAAAGCTTAATCGTGCCGTCACCGCTACCGCTGGCAAGCATCTGACCGTCCGGACTAAAGGCAACGGAAAAAACAGTGACTGAGTGACCTGAGATCGAATAAATCAGTTTTCCTGTATCGGCTTGCCAGATTTTGAGAGTTTTGTCGGCGCTACCGCTAGCTAAAATCTTGCCATCCGGACTGAAAACTACGGAAGTAATTGTGTCTGTGTGTCCGTTGAGTTTGTGAATTAGTTTGCCGGTTTCCCATTCCCAAATATTAATGCTGCGATCGGCACTGCCACTAGCTAAAGTTGTACCATCGCGATTAAAGGCAACGGAAGTAACTGTGTCTGCGTGCTTGGAGAGGGTCTGGACGCATCGCCAACCCAAAGTTTTTTGCTGTAGTTCCGGTGTAACTCTAGGTGGTGGGGGGGCGGTGGTGGTGCGGATAACCGTTCTGGATGCGGAGTCGTAGAAATCTTTGAGTATTTCCGATGCTAGTTGATAGCGATCGTCGATCGCATCTTTGAGCATTTTGTCTAAAATTGAACTCAGCTGGTCGCTCACATCCCTACCTGTCTCCCGGAAATACTCTCGCCATACCCAGCGACCTTCCATTGGGTTGTAAAGGTCTTCCAACTGCGCCCCTGTCAGCAACTGAATGCAGATGATGGCCAAACTGTAAAAGTCACTGGCTGGGTAAACTTTGCCACCCCGCAGCATTTCCAGGGGTATGTGTGCTTGGTTGCCAATTCTCGCACTTGTTCTTTGCAGTTTGGTGTCTGTCAGTTGTTTGGAGATGCCAAAATCGATGAGGACGAATTTGCGATCGCTATTTCTGCGGATAATATTTGTCGGTTTGATTTCCCGGTGTATTATTTGTCGATTGTGAACCAATTGCAGCACCGGCAGGATATCGTAGAGCAGTTCCTTTACCTGATGCTCGTTATAAGCTCCTTGCTCTTGCAATTCTTGGAACAAATTCATCCCTTCGATGTATTGCCGCACCACATACAAACGCTTATCTTCCTCAACGTAGGTCAATAGCGTCGCAATTTGCGGATACTGCTCTCCCAAATCCACCAGTTGCTTTGCTTCTTGCTCAAACATCTGGGTCATTTTTGCCATCGCCCCAGAATTCCCTTGAATTTGCGGCAAGGGTAAAAATTGTTTGATGACGCAAGCCGTGTTCGTTTGTTCGGCGTCTTCCGCTAAGAAGCTTCTGCCAAAAGTTCCCTCACCTATTGGTCTGATGGCTCGGTATCGGTCTAGAAGCAGCAGATTTGACGAGCAACTGGAACACTCTTTTGCCCTAGCTGGGTTCTGGGGCTTTTTGCAATTGGGATTGAGACAATAGCTCATACCTGGCAAGGATACACCTGATTCTATTTATGGTAATTCGAGATCGAAAAGAAAACTTATTTTAATTCTTGTCTTATTCCGGAGACTAACAAGGCCGATGCACCACGTTGTCATATTAATCCAAAAAGGGTGCGATGCCAGAAATTTTGCCGATCGCTTGTCCGGGTATGTTTGCGCGTAGCTTTGTCCTGTATATCAGGCTACGCTGCACTCAAGCCCGATCGCGATCGAGTCTTGCCCGGTCTTGAATGGCAAGCTGCATATCATGATTATGATAATATACCTTATACTTAAGGAATATTTAACAATTGCGACCCAGACCGCCAATGCACTTCCACTTTTCCATCTCACCCGCATCTCAAAGGATAGACCTATCCGGGCTGCGGCATTACTGGCCTAGATTGCCTAAAATTAGATTAGGAGGGTTGTTCAGACGTTTGAGCATCAGGCACAAAATTGGTTGTGGATACGCTTTAGCCATTTGCATTGCCCTTTTAGGCACCACGGCAGGATTTTGTATAGAAAAGTATTTTAAAGCACAAGCTGGGGAACAATTATTGCAAGTTCATCAACAGACCTATATCTTGAAAGACTTACAAGATGCTGTTCTACAGGCAAAAGCATATGAGCAACAGATGTTATTTATGGTAACGTTTCCAGAAAAATATGTCAATCTTTATGAAAATACACCGCCAAATATCGGCCATTTAAATTTTAGAAAACATCAAATATTGCCAGGTATTTCCAGGGAGACATTGACAGGTATCCCAAAAATAGGGTCGCCACCACAAATCACCGAATTAATCCAAGGTTATACTTATACAGTAGAAAATTACTATCAACAACTTGAGGAATTGTCGTCAAAAATTTACCGGGATGCTTTGCAGCCGCAGCAAGCTAAAGAAATGCAGATAGCGATGATTAAATTTATAAACAGCGACATTTCCAAGCAATTTAATCAATTCGCCCAAGAATTATTTGCACTCAACAAAAAAATATACTCTTTAGAAGAAAAAGAGTTTGTTGAATATCAACAAGCAGAAAATATAGGTAACATAATTCTTCTCAGCAGTTTGCTATTATCAGCAGCTATTGCAGGGGTTATAGCAATTTATATTAGTTGGGCGATCGCTCGTCCTCTAGAATTTACCACCGCCGTTGCTCGCCGAGTTACCGAAACAGGTAACTTTAAACTGATCGCACCTGTAACTGCAAAAGATGAAGTCGGACAGCTAGCAACTTCGCTCAACCAACTAATTCAAAGAGTTGCCGTCTACACCGAAGAATTAAAACACGCGCAAGCTCAGCTAATTCAAACAGAAAAAATGTCCAGTCTAGGTCAGATGGTAGCGGGAATTGCTCACGAAATCAACAATCCGGTTAACTTTATCTCCGGTAATATTCCATATCTTAATAACTACACGCAAGAATTATTGGATTTACTAGAACTGTATCAGCAAGAATTTCCTCAGCCGACTGCTGAAATTAAAAAGCAACTTGAGGCAAGCGATGTGGAATTCATTGCCCAAGACTTGCCCAAAATACTCAATTCTATGCAAGCTGGTGCAGAGCGGATTCAAGAGTTAGTATTATCGCTGCGAAACTTCTCGCGCCTGGATGAATCAGAATTAAAAAAAGTTGACTTGCACAAAGGGATTGAGAGTACTCTACTGATTTTAAATGAGCGGCTCAAGGGTGCGATCGCAGTAAACAAGGACTATGACAAATTGCCGCTAATAGAATGTTATCCAGCCCAGCTAAACCAAGTATTTCTGAATATTATAAACAACGCGATCGATGCGCTTCATAGCTGCGACGAACAAATTAATAAACAAATTATAATTAAAACCGACAAAGTATGGTCGTCGCAAATACGGGTATCAATTACCGATAATGGCTGTGGCATACCCCTGGAAATTCAAAATAAGATATTTGACCCTTTCTTTACGACTAAACCAGTAGGTCAAGGTACTGGTTTAGGGTTGGCGATTAGCTATAAAATCATTGAAAAGCATGGCGGTAAAATACAGGTTTGTTCCCAACCTGGTAAAGGAACCGAACTGGCTATCTTTCTGCCGATCGAACAAAGCTTTTGTCCATTACTTAAGAGCGCTTGGATGAGAGCTTAGTGCGTCACCCGATTTTGGATTTTAGATTTTGGATTTTGGATTGACTCCGCCTTGAAAAGACGGAGCTTGAAATTCCATCGGGTGACTTTCGACTTCCTCTCGATTTGCTGTCTGTGGCTAAAAAGGGAGGAAAATACCCCTTCAGGAATACGCAAACACCGATCCAGCAGCTGGCTTGTTCTTTCTTACAATAACCGTAGTTAGATAAATAAAGGTATAGAAACGGAGGGGACAGCGAAGATGCAACCCAATAATCCAAATCAATTTACCGAAAAAGCCTGGGAAGCGATCGCTCGCACCCCGGATATCCTCAAAGCAGTCCAGCAGCAATACATCGAAACGGAACACCTGATGAAAGCGCTGCTGGAACAAGAAGGCTTAACCGCCAGCATCCTCAACAAACTTGGGGTTAACGTGCAAAGGGTGCGCGATTACACCGAAGACTTCATCCGGCGTCATCCCAAAGTTTCCGGTAACAGCTCGGTGTACTGGGGTCGCAGCGTCGATCATCTTTTAGATAGAGCTGATGCTTACCGCAAAGAGTTCCAAGACGAGTTTGTCTCGATCGAACATTTGCTGCTGGCGTTTGCACAAGACGATCGCTTTGGCAAAAGCTTGTTCCAAGAATTTAGACTAGATGAAGCTAAACTAAAAAATACGATCGCGCAAGTCCGTGGTAGCCAGAAAGTGACAGATCAAAATCCCGAAGGCAAATATCAAGCGCTCGAAAAATACGGTCGCGACCTGACCGAACTCGCACGCAAAGGTAAACTAGACCCTGTAATCGGGCGAGATGATGAAATTCGTCGCACAATTCAGATCCTGTCTCGCCGCACCAAGAATAACCCCGTGTTAATTGGGGAACCTGGTGTAGGTAAAACAGCCATTGTCGAAGGATTGGCGCAACGTATTGTCAGCGGCGACGTACCCCAATCTCTCAAAGATCGCAAATTAATTGCCCTCGATATGGGTGCGCTGATTGCAGGTGCCAAATTCCGAGGTGAATTTGAAGAACGCCTCAAAGCTGTACTCAAGGAAGTTACCGATTCTCAAGGCAATATCATCCTATTTATCGATGAAATTCACACTGTTGTGGGTGCAGGTGCTACCCAAGGCGCGATGGATGCGGGTAACTTGCTCAAACCGATGTTGGCGAGGGGTGAATTGCGCTGTATTGGTGCGACAACTTTAGATGAATACCGTAAGTATCTGGAAAAAGATGCGGCTTTGGAACGTCGTTTCCAACAAGTTTATGTGGATCAACCCAGCGTGGAAGATACCATTTCGATTCTGCGCGGTTTGAAGGAAAGATACGAAGTTCACCACGGGGTAAAAATTTCCGACAGTTCTTTGGTAGCGGCGGCAACTTTGTCATCGCGGTATATTAGCGATCGCTTCTTACCGGATAAAGCGATCGACTTGGTAGACGAAGCGGCGGCGCGTCTGAAAATGGAGATTACCTCCAAACCGGAAGAACTCGATGAGATCGATCGCAAAATTCTCCAGTTAGAAATGGAGAAGTTATCGCTGCAAAAAGAAAGCGATGTCGCTTCCAGAGAACGACTGGAAAGACTGGAAAAAGAACTTGCCGATCTCAAAGAAGAACAAAGCACCCTCAACGCTCAATGGCAATCTGAAAAAGATGTCATTGTCGAAATTCAGACAATCAAAGAAGAGATCGATCGCGTCAACGTCCAAATTCAACAAGCGGAACGTAACTACGACCTCAATCGCGCTGCTGAGTTGAAATATGGCAAAATGACCCAATTGCAGCGCCAATTAGAAACAGCGGAAACCCGACTCGCGCAAACACAAAAAGCTGGCAAATCTCTACTGCGGGAAGAAGTTACACCAGCGGATATCGCTGAAGTTATTTCCAAGTGGACTGGCATTCCCATCACTAAACTGGTGGAATCGGAGATGGAGAAACTGCTGCACTTGGAAGAAGAATTGCACAAGCGCGTCATCGGACAAGATGAAGCAGTTACCGCAGTTGCTGATGCGATTCAGCGTTCTCGTGCCGGTTTAGCCGACCCAAATCGTCCCACCGCGAGCTTTATTTTCCTTGGCCCCACGGGTGTTGGTAAAACAGAATTAGCGAAAGCTTTAGCTGCTTATCTGTTCGATACCGAAGAAGCTTTGGTGCGAATTGATATGTCCGAATACATGGAGAAACACGCCGTATCGCGTTTGATCGGTGCGCCTCCTGGATATGTCGGTTATGAAGAAGGCGGACAATTAACCGAATCGATTCGCCGTCGTCCTTACGCAGTTATCCTATTCGATGAAATCGAAAAAGCGCACCCGGATGTGTTCAACGTTTTGCTGCAAATTCTCGATGACGGTCGCGTTACCGATTCCCAAGGTCGCACGGTAGACTTTAAGAATACTGTGATTATCATGACCAGCAATATCGGTTCGCAGTTCATCTTAGATGTTGCTAGCGATGATTCCCACTACGAAGAAATGCGAAGTCGGGTGATGGATGCGATGCGAAATAACTTCCGTCCGGAATTCCTCAACCGCATTGATGAGATTATCATTTTCCACAGTTTGAACAAGCAAGAATTGCGTCAGATTGTGCAATTGCAAGTGCAAAGATTGGGTCAACGGTTGAGCGATCGCAAAATTTCTCTCAAACTTGCAGATGCTGGATTAGACTTCTTAGCAGATGTAGGATACGACCCAGTTTACGGCGCACGTCCGTTAAAGAGAGCAATTCAACGCGAATTAGAAACTCAAATTGCCAAAGCAATTTTGCGTGGCGAATTTACCGATGGCGATACCATCTTTGTCGATGTGGAAAACGAACGACTTGCTTTCAAACGATTACCAGCAGAATTGCTAGCAGTTCAATAAATGTAAGGTGGGCAATGCCCACCTGATTTTTTTTGTAATTTGCAAGTGAGAACAATTTCTCATACCAAATCCGGGTTGATTACGCCCTTTATCGCGATCGGCTGTAGAGACGTTTCATGAAAGGTCTCTACAATGAAATGGCCAAAAATTAAAGGTGGTAGTTAATCCGAATTTAGTATCAATCCCGGTCTATACTCGAAAGCTAAGTAGGTGAAGCTGGCAATGATTGGTTCACAGGCTACCACTTATTTGGGTAACAGCATAGCTGCTGGAGTATGTTGCTTCAGAAAGCGAAGGTAGAATAACGGTAAAAGTCGTACCCTTTCCCAGTTCGCTATCTACAAAAATATCACCGCCATGTGCCTCTACACACTTTTTAACAATTGCTAATCCCAGTCCGGTGCCAGAAATTTTACCCACATTTCTGGCGCGATGGAAAGGCTGAAATATTTCTGCTCGATCTGCTGGGGGAATGCCAATTCCTCGATCTTCAATTCGGAAGACTACTGCTTTTTCCTCAGCGATCAATTCAAACCTGATTGGGCCTCCTCCGGGTGAATATTTAATAGCATTGCCAAGCAAATTGGCTAAAATGTGCCGCAGAATGGTTTCATCCCAGAGTGTATCGTCAAATTCTCCTTGACTTGTGAAAATAATTTCATACTTTTCGTCAGCAACGAGTTGTAGCTGTTCCACCATCTGGTAGCAGAAAGCATCCAAATTCAAAGGTATAGGCTCCCACGGCAGTTTACCCGCATCGGCTCTACTTATGAGTAAAACTTCATCTAATAGCTGAGCCATGTCCTTGATTGCCGCTCGAATTAGTTGGAAATGAGAAAGTTTTTTCTCCTCGCTCAATCTATGCTCTTTGTCTTCCAGCAATCCAGCCGCCAGGAGGATAGCATTGAGAGGATTGCGGAAGTCGTGAGAGATCATAGAGACAAATTCAGATTTGATCTGGTTGATTTCGTTGGCTTTAAGGAGTTCGGCAGTTCTTTCTTGAACTCGCATCTCTAAGGTCTCATTTACTTTTCGTAAGGATTCGGAAGCCTGCTTGCGCTCGATCGCATAGCATAGAGAACGCGCCAGCAATTCTCCATTTACCTGCCGTTTGACTAAATAATCTTGTGCCCCCTGTCGCACCGCTTCAATTGCCAGTTCATCATCATTCGTATTTGTCAGCACGACTATTGGTAAGCTGGGGGCGAGGTTGTTCAAAGGCGCGATCGATCCCAGACCCTGGCTGTCTGGTAACGTCAAATCTAACAAAATAACATCAAAGCAATCTTCAGTGAGGCGATCGAGTGCTTCCCTCAATCGCTTGACATGAACTAAACTAAAATGCTTAAACTTGGCCTGCTTCAGAAACTCTTGCAACAGTCTGGCTTCTGCCAAATTATCCTCTATTAATAATATTTTTACTGAGCTTGCAGACATAATTTTGTAATTTCTCCCCCTCTGCTCCTCATATGAGAAGAATGAGGGATGAAGGATGAGGGATGAATGATTTTACCAGTAAAGATAGAAAGATTTCGACTTTCATTTTAGATGGATAAATCGGTTCTGACTTCATCCTTTCTCCTTCCTCCTTGAAATCTCGCTCATTCCGATGGTAGGGTAACTGTTTTCAGCCAAAAATCTTCAATACCTTTGACGATTTCAAAAAGTTGGCTGAGGTTGCGGGATTTAGTGATATAGCAATTTACGTGCAAGTCGTAGCTGTGAAAAATGTCATCCTCGTTTTTGGAAGTTGTCAGCACTACTACGGGAATCCGTTTGAGGTTGGGATCGGCTTTAATTTCGGCCAGTACCTCTCGGCCATCCTTTTTGGGCAAGTTCAAATCTAGCAGGATGATATCTGGGCGAGGTGCATCGGCATACTCGCCTTCTTGGCGCAAATAAGCCATCGCATCCATGCCATCTCTGACCGCCACTATTTGGTGAGGAACTGAGCTTTTTTTCAACGCTTCTTGAATTAAGCGGATGTCGGCTTTATTGTCCTCTACCAAAAAGATGGTTTTGTGTTTTTCTTCCGTTTCTACGCTCACGATCGCGTCCCCCTAATGGAATCGTAAAGTAGAACGTCGCGCCTTGACCCAGCTGCGACTCTACCCAGATGCGGCCTCGGTGGCACTCGATAATTTTCTTGCAAATGGCCAGACCCATACCCGTACCGGGATATTCGTCCCGCGTGTGCAGGCGCTGAAAGATCGTGAAAATGCGATCGCTAAACTGCGGATCGATCCCGATACCATTATCCCGCACCGAAAATAGCCACCCATCCTCCAACCGCTGAGTTCCTATATGAATTTCTGGCGCTTTGTCGCTGCGGAATTTGATCGCATTGCCGATCAAATTTTGAAACAGTTGCATCAGCTGAGTACCGTCAGCCATCACAGTCGGCAAAGCATCGTGGGTAATTGCGGCTTTGCTTTCCGTAATGCGTTTCCGCAAATTGCTTAAGGCACGATCTAAAGCTGTTTCCACCTCAGTCAGTTCAAACTCGATGCCCTGCATATCCACCTTAGAATATGCCAGCACGTCATCGATCAAAGTCTGCATCAAGCTGACTCCCTCAACAGCAAAGGTAATAAATTCTTTAGCATCTTCGTCGAGTTCTTCTTCATACCGCATCTCCAAAAGTTGCACGTAATTTGCCACCTGATTTAAAGGTTCTTGCAAGTCATGGGAAGCAACGTAAGCAAACTTTTTCAGTTCCGCGTTAGAACGTTCTAGATCGTGAGCTAACTGTGCCAGTTCATCGGCTTGACGCAGCACAATATTGATGATTGCCTTTCTCAGTTCTAGCGCTGCTTTAATTTCCACCTGTTGCCAAGGTAAGGACGTTAGGCGAACTGTTTGTTTCCACAATTCAAATGATTTGCGGGGACACAGGCGGAGATTGCCGTTTGACTGGCTGACTTCAAACGCCTTATTGGGATCGCCACCCCAATTTACGGTTTGAATCACTTCCGGACGGAACCAGAAAACGTAATTTCTCTTAGAAATTGGAATGGCTAGCAAACCGCTGGCAACGTTTTTGAATCTTTCTGCATCTGGATAAATTCGCGGCAGGGAATCTGTGGAAAAGACTTCTTCATCGCCGATGTTATTCTTTAGCCATTGCATTAACAAATTCAGGTCTTCTTCGCTCGGAGTTTCGCCGATAGTTGTCCAATTTCCACCCAAACATACGGCTGCTCCTTGAGAGCCAGTCAAATCCAAGAGATTCGGTTCGTGTTTTACTAAACCATCAATAAAGTTTTCTTCTTGAGACATATAATCCACCAAACTTGATTGGATATATGTCAATCTCATGCGATAATCGTAATCCTCAGTTTCTTCTCTTGCCGAGATTTCTGCAAATATCACTTGCCCCAAGAATTCGCAGGCTTTTCGTAACTCGTAGGAGACATATTTGGGCGACTTATGATGACAAGCAATTAAACCCCAAAGTTTTCGATCTTTAACCAAAGAAATAGTCAGAGAAGCACCCACCCCCATATTGTGCAAGTACTCTATATGACAGGGAGAGGCACTTCGGAGAATCGACAAAGTTAAATTGACGGGATGTTCGCTAACTGGATTGATAGCAGGAACAATCTTTACGGGTTCGGCTTTGGTATCCGGTATTAATCTGATCGAATTGGAGGCGAATAATTTTCTGGCAGGTTTGGGAATATCAGACTCTGGGTAATGAAGACCCAGGTATGGTTCCATAGTTTCTAGTTTTTCTTCAGCAACTACAGCTCCATGTCCATCTTCGTCAAATTTATACAGCATTACCCGGTCAAACCCGGTGACTTTTCGCACCTCTTGAACGATAATCTCGCAAAAATCCCGCAAAGAAGCCGTTTTTTCTAACTGATTGATGGATGCTCTAGCTAGATGATAAAAACTTAAAAATGGGATGTTTTCTGACGATATAGCAGGTTCTAATTCGAGAATTAAAAATCCGTCTGAATTTCGGTGTAATGAGGCATCGAATACTGCGTAATCATCTCCTTGTTTCCTCATCCAAATCCTTGTCGGATTGATAAAGTCGAGAGATTCGTTTGATACTCCCGCTCTAATTTTCTCCATTTGAAATGGATCGATAATTTCTTCGATTGGTTTTCCTAGAAGGTTTTCGGGAGCAATCCCAAGGGCAGTATATGTATTGCTGCTAACTTGTAATATTGTTAATTCCGGAGCTTCTAGTATAAAAATTACTCCATGTGGCTGAATTTGACCTGCAAGATGAATCGGTGCTTCTTTTAAGCTTGTCAATTCCGATTTGGTCAAATTAATACTTTGGGTCTGGAAATCAATTACCATGACGACCTCCCCTTTTGTGCAGGGTTATCAACAGTAGAATGCTACAGAACGATCGCATTTGTATCTTAGCAAGATCCCAAAGTAGTCCAAGTGCGATCGGGACTTACTTTGGAAAGATTGTGTGATTGACAATCCCTTTTACATCTAATATCTCAAGCGCTATCACTTGGTTTTCGTTGACTTGCGTTCAACAATCGGGGCTTTTATAGTTGCCGCCGATAGCCTAAGCTAGGAAAATATTCCTTATAGAAACTACCCTAGCACGATTTCCTGATGGCGATGAATAAACAATAGTCAAATGTTATTATAAGAAATGTGAAGAATTGTACCTTTCTAAAATATTCTTCGAGATAAAACAAGCTTCTGAAAGTCTTACATATAGGGTTTGTGCCTCAAGTTGTCTGCCGAGACTAAAACAGAGGCGAGCGTCGGCAAATATTAATATTTAATTGCACTAAAATACCTGAGCTTGTAAAAATGTATAATATCTAAACAAATTTTAACTTTTTATTTGAAATTTGTAATTAAAAAAACTCAACGAAACCTTTGCGGCATAAGGGAGTTATGCTAAGGCAAACTCTACAATTACTCGCTTTCCGTCAGAAGATTCACAGGTTGAGTTAACATAACCCAACGCGCAGTCAGCCTTGATTGGGTTTCGCAATTCCTCAAAGCAACTTAGAATTATAGGGAAGTAAAATTAGTCAAATCGGTTAATATAGATTGCGAGTTTTCCCTAAAAATTTTCTACTTTTTCAATCGGAGATTAGCTGCACTCAATTATGGTATCAAATCTAAAGCTCAACAAACCCCCCGTGCGTCGCCATCGTTGGTTATCCCAATTAATAGCAATAATTGCCTTAATTAACTTGGGTTTAGTATTCTTTAACCTGAGTTATATACCTTGGCGGGATTTATACTTACAATATTTACCAAACGTAACTCAGTTGTACGATCCGTTTAAAGGTATTGAACCTCATCGAGAAACTCAAAAATATCTCGATAAAGTTAATCAATTGTCAGCGGTAATAAGTAAAACAGGGCTGGAGTCACCAGAGGTAGAAAGCTTACTATCCGATCTGCGAAGCCTGAGTAGCCAAATGATAGCGGAAAATCCATTTGCGCTGGCGAATAAAAGCGGCAATTTAGAAAAAATTAAAAATCAAATGCGCGATCGCATCGGCATGGAATCCGCCCGCGAAGCTTTTAACCAATTTTGGAGTTTGTCTTATCTCACAGAAGCAAATTGGCAGAAAGAACTGAATTTCTTTAACAGACACATTCGACCCGCGATCGAAAGTAACTATTATCGCCATATCGACACAAACGGTAAATTTGTCGATAATTTCTGGTTGATTGACTTACCTTTTGTTATCCTATTTTGCTTAGATTTTTTGGTTCGTACTTTCTCTCTCTGTCGCGCCAATCCCCAATTAAATTGGTTACAAGCAATGCTGCGACGTTGGTATGACCTTCCTTTACTGCTACCTTTCTGGAGGTGGTTGCGAGTTGTTCCCGTAATGCTTCGCCTCCACCAAGCCGATTTGATCGATCTCGAACCTATACGCCAACAAATTAACCACGATTTTGTCGCTAATTTTGCAGAAGAAATCACCGAAGTGGTAGGAGTGCGGATGATCGGTCAAGTTCAAGAGTCAATTCAGCGGGGTGATGTGACGCGATGGCTGTTTCATCCAGAAAATCGCCGCCCCTACATCGACATCAATAATACCAATGAAGCGATGGCGATCGCATCTCGCATCATCCAACTTAGCATCTACGATGTCATACCGCAAGTCCAACCCGATATAGATGCTTTAGTCAGTCATATCATTGCCAGCGCCCTCAATCAATCTCCCGTTTACAAACAACTTCAAAATGTGCCCGGTTTGAATAATTTAGGCAACCAGCTTACCGATAATTTAGCCAAAGATTTATCTGGTACAGCTTATAAAACCCTGACCGCAACAATCGAAGATCCCGTAGTGGCAGAATTAGCATCCCGTTTGGTGCAAAACTTTCAAAAAGGTTTAGAGTTGGAGTTAAAGAAAAAGCAGCACCAAACCGTTATTCAATCGTTACTTGTGGATATGTTGGAAGAAATCAAAATCAACTACGTCAAAGGTATTGCCGAAGGGGGAGTTGAAAAAATCTTATCAGAATCAGAACAACTGCGTCAGATTGTGCGGCAGGTCTAGTAGATAATAGAAAATTATCTAATTGTAGGGTGCGTCAGAATGGAGAAATTTCGCGACGCTCGTTAATTTAATCGCTCTGATGCACCCTACTCAATCTAACGCCGCAACTTACGTTATTACTTAAGCGATGCTCTAGACCGTAAGATTTCTCCAAAACAAACAAACCAAAAATAAAGTGCAATATTAATTTCGCTGAACAACTTGGGTACACCCTCAAGCAAACCGGGAATTCCATCACCGTGCAACTTGAGCGAATCAAACATAATGCCGATCGCTAATAATCCCATGCCAGTTAGTAGCAGAAAGTAAGGTGTAGTTTTTATTTGACGCCTAAATGCAACACCGTATGCTACTGCAACAAGGGCATATACCAGGCTAGTTACCAACTTAGGAACGCCAGCAAATCTTAAAAGATAAATGTGAATTCGGAAGATTTCGTTGATGAGAAATCCTCCAGTGACAAACGCAGAAACTAAAATAAACAAGTTATTTTTAGCGCGAGGTTCTATCCTTTGCAGCAGTGCAAAAGTAAAAGCGCAAACTATGGTTGGTACAGCGCACAATAACTGGAAAGTCCGCGTTAATAAAGCCAATTCTGGTTCTGGAAAAGTGAAGGGAGGCAGAAATAAACCTCCTACTGATGCGCCAAAGAATTTTGCATATACAACCAAAGCGCCAACGAACAGCAGCGATAAAATATTGACCAGTAAAACAGAACGGTAAATTGTCATAATCTAATGAAAAAACAGTTTTAATGAGTATGTTCTTCGCTCGCGTTCTTTATGTCCTTGCGGGGCAATAGCAGCATTACCTGGCAGAAAAGCTATCCCAGGCGATTATTCCAGTGTACAACAAAAAATTGAAGCGAAGCTCACACCATAAAAGCCCCACGCACAACCGCTATTGCATCTATGATATTTAGCAAAGTTGAATATTGTCAACCTTTTGGTAACGAATATAAATATTATACGGTTAATACTACTTTTACTCTCCTGTAATAATCGGTTGTGCGACGCTAGGATATGCTCACTCGCCAAGCTCCTATTTGTTTGGACAGTGCGAAATTTCATACATATTAATAGTCTCGGAGGAAATCGTTTATGACCAGGACTACAGTAAATCCATCCTCCAATCCTGGCGCGGGTTTGTATGTGCAATCTCCCGACGGGCAGGAACTTATATTTCCGTTGAAACACACCGAAGTTAACGGAAAAATTTATGGTAATGTGTCGCGAGTTGAGGTAAGGCAAACTTTTGAAAATCATTTTACAGAACCTTTAGAAGCTGTTTATGTTTTTCCGCTACCGGATAAAGCGGCAGTGGATGATATGGAGATTAAAATAGGCGATCGCATCATCAAAGGTAATATCAAAAAACGAGAAGAAGCACAACAAATTTACGCACAAGCTAAACGCCAAGGGCGCACCGCAGGATTATTAGAACAAGAACGGGATAATATTTTTACCCAATCTCTTGCTAACATTAAACCGGGCGAGCAAATTGATGTTACTATTCGTTACACCGAGAGCCTTAAATTTGCAGGCGGCGACTACGAATTTGTCTTTCCAATGGTAGTGGGGCCGCGATTTATTCCCGGTACGCCGATCGATACTAATACCTCTGGCGGCGGTAGTGCTACAGCACCAATGACATTAAATCGCGATACCGATCGAGTTCCAGATGCTTCGCGGCTAAATGCTCCCGTGCTACCTCCTGGCACTCGTTCCGGGCATGACATCGGCGTTACAGTGGAAATTGATGCTGGTGTTCCTATCCAGAATGTCCGCTCAACTTCCCACCAAATTCGCATTGAAAATGAAAATCAAATTGTGCGAGTCAAACTGGGTGGAGAAGATACAATTCCCAATAAAGATTTGATTCTGCGTTACCAAGTTTCTGGTGAAAACACCCAAGCAACAGTGCTGACTCAATCCGACGCACGAGGCGGACATTTCGCCGTTTATCTCATCCCAGCTTTAGAATATCGCAGCCATGAAATTGTGCCAAAAGATGTAGTATTTCTAATGGATACATCCGGTTCGCAAGATGGCGAGCCGCTGCGAAAATCTCAGGAATTGATGCGGCGATTTATCAACGGATTAAATCCCGACGACACATTCACGATTATCGATTTTTGCGATATTACAACTGCGCTATCCCCAGCACCATTACCGAATACGCCGCAAAATCGCACCTTGGCAATTAACTATATCAATCAGTTGCAAGCTAATGGCGGCACTTACTTACTTAATGGTATTCGTGCTGTCCTGAATTACCCATCTCCATCGGCGGGAAGATTGCGGAGTATTGTACTGTTAACTGATGGCTACATCGGCAATGAAAATGAAGTGCTGGCGGAAGTGCAACGAGAACTGAAGCCGGGAAATCGCCTTTATAGTTTCGGTGTCGGCAGTTCCGTGAATCGCTTTTTGCTCGATCGCATTGCAGAAATCGGACGGGGAACGTGCCAAGTTGTTCGTCAGGATGAACTTACTGAGGAAGTAGCAGAAAAGTTTTTCCGACAAATCAACAATCCGGTGCTGACGAATATTGAAATAAGCTGGGAAGGCGATTCGGAATCACCAGAAATTTACCCATCTTCAGCACCTGATTTATTTGCCGAACAACCGTTAGTTTTGTTTGGACGGAAACGCGATCGCACTGCTGGAAAATTGCACATTACGGGTATTGTTGCTGGTGGCAAACGTTACGAAAAGACGTTTGAACTCAACTTTGCGGAAAGTGGAAATGCTGCGATCGCTCAACTCTGGGGACGTGCGCGAATTAAAGATTTGATGAATCAAATGTTTGCTTGCGAAACCAAAGCTGGAGTAGCGGCGGTTACGGATACAGCGTTAACTTATCAGCTGTTGTCCCAATACACGGCATTTGTTGCTGTTAGCGATGACGTGCGCGTCGATCCAGAAGAAAAATCTCTATCTGTGCAAGTGCCAGTTGAAATGCCGGAAGGCGTTAGTTATGAGGGTATTTTCGGACAAGTTGCTGCGTCTCCTCTGCTTCAACTTAACAGACAGCAACAAAACTCAGGGATGTTAGGATTTTATTCCTTGGAAGAAGATGATGATTATGATGAGTTTGCAAACATGAGAGGTTTTCAGCCTTCAAGTAGGCAATCAACTTGGGAAATGAAAAGCATTTTGCTGCTCGATGTAACTCCTCTGTCTTTGGGTGTAGAAACTCTCGGCGGTGCAATGACCAAAATTATCCCCCGCAATAGTACTATTCCCACTAAAAAATCGCGCGTTTTTTCGACTACTGCGGATAATCAAACGGGAATGGAAATTCATGTACTTCTGGGTGAGCGGGAGATGGCTGATGATAATAAAAGCTTGGGCAAATTCCGGCTTGATGGAATTTTACTAGCGCCTCGCGGCGTTCCTCAAATTGAAGTGACTTTTGAGATTGACGCTAACGGTATTCTCAAAGTTACGGCTAAGGATCGAGGTACTGGTAACTTGCAATCCCTTACCATCACTAATGCTACAACTTTGCGAGCGAATGAAATTGACAAGATGATGAAGGAAGCCGAAATTAATGCGGCGGCTGATAAGCAACGTCGAGATAATATCGATCGCAAAAATTTGACAGATTTTCAAGCTTATCAAAACCAGGTGAGCGAGTTGGGTTTTCAAGTTTCAGATACCGATCCAACAAAGGTAGAAGGGTTGCTCGAATACCAATTCGATCGGGAACCGTCTGCGCGATCGCCAGAAGTGCTAGATGAGCCTTTGCGCGTCAATCCAAACTTTTATCAAGATGAACAGAGCAATTTTGTTTTTGATGATGATATTATCGACTGCGACTACAGCGAAGTTGACTACAAATTGCAACTTTTCAGCGTTACGGGATTAGATGAAGCCGCAATTGCCGCTCTCACCCAACATCTGCAAAATCTGTATATTTCCACTAACTTTATTGGCGAAATTGCCTTTGAATTCACGGTAGGGAAAGGTCGGGTGGGGCGAATTATGTTGGATGAGGAAGCTTCAAGTTTCAAGGAGGCGTATGTAGTGGACGCGGTTAAGCGATCGCTCACCACCTGGCTACCTCCCCAATCTGCGATCGGCACTGTTCGCATCACATTGCGAATCAATCAATAAATGGCCTGCTATGGGCCAGAAACCCGGTTTTTGAGAAAAATTGGGTTTCTCCAACCCCTCTGGCTGTGACGCCGATCGCAAAATCCAACCAATACCTATCACAAGCTGAAAAGCGATCGAGTCACAATAAACTTACTCTTTCATCACACAATTCAATGATTATTATCAACATTTTTTAGTACTTTTATCACACTGAAGCTCAGCATAATAACCGATTATAAAAATGTAACGGTGATGAAAGCGAGAGATTATAAAACTAATTTATCGCACTCACAGTTACGCATACAATCGTAAAACTACTGAAAAATTATAATTAAACACCGCGCTATCAACTGGCGCTATCAATATCCAAAAAGTTTGTCCGCGTTCCTCCTGATATACTCTAACGCCCGGTAGTCCCACCGGGCTTTTTACTTTCGGCAATATAGAATTGCTTTGGCTTCACATCTTCGATTTCGCCGTAATTGTCACATCGCTCATTCCCCAAGTTTCAAACAACTGGCGAAATAGAACTTGACTGGCTGAAGTTAAATCTCCATCAGGAGGGATAGTTCCGCCTTGGATTAACGTTCCTGCATCAGTTCGGAAAACTAACTTTAGTTCGCCATCCTCATCTTTTTGAATTGCTAAATTGCCTCTCGCTAAAACTTGACCCGCACGGCTGGAAATCGCACAACGCATTTTTTATTCCTGTATAAAATCGTCTCTACACTAACGCTCGCTGCTTTAATGGCAACTCAAATCGCTCGCCCGGTTTGGCTTCGATTACCCTTGTCGAAAGATTGTTTTCTGCCAACTTCGAGCGAAATTCATCTGCACTTCCTACAGCTTTAAGCAAAAACATCAGCAATCCCTCAAACACAACATCGCCGCCAGCAGCTGTAGGCAACATCACTTGCGGTTGCAATAACTTCGCCACCGACAAAGCACTTTTAGTGCCTTTAATTATCGGCCCAACTAAGGGCAGCGCCAAGTCAATTATAGGGGTAATTACCACATCAACAGGTGCTGCTTCTTTGAGCGATGGGGGATGATAACCGTGCGGTTCGTAGTAGAGAGTAAAACCAGTTTCTAACTCTTTGAGAAGATAACCGTTTTCTATCAAAGTGGGGCCAATGGGAGAGCCGGGAGTTGCTTTGATTTCGATGCTTTTGTCGATCGCAAATGTTTCCCCGTGAGGAAGTGCTGTTACCTGGGTGTAACCCAACTCCCGCGCTACTTTAGCCGCATTGGGAGAACCGACAACGGGAATTGTGCGATCGAGCTGCTTGAGCGTCTCTGGGTGTGCGTGATCTTCCAAACCCTGAGATAGCAAAATTAGGTCAATATTCTCTGGTATTGGCCTTTGCGTCTGTTTCATACCTTTGAACAGCCAGTCGATCTTACCGAAAACCAACGCACCAACTAGCCAAGGGTCGAGGAGAATTCGTTTCCCACCGATTTCAATTAACCAGGAATTGCTGTCAAACCACGTCAGGTACATAGCACTCATGAAAATGTCTTTTATGTTTATTTTATGCTATTATTACGAAATGTTAACATCAATCAGTCATGAATTGTGCCATCAGGCATGATTGTCCCGGCGAGGTTAGCTCCCACCAGTTTTACTAAAATGCGATCGCCTGACCCAATGTTCGCGCCCCTCAAGTCCGCGCCCCTCAAGTCCGCTCCACTCAGGTCGGCTCCAATTAAATTCGCTTCCCGCAAATTCGCTTCCCGGAGATTTGCCTGCAACAGGTTAGCTCTAAACAAATTGGCTTTGTGTAAGTTAGCTCCCATCAAATTAACTCTGTGCAGGAAAGCATCTTTGAGATTTGCATCAGTTAAATTGGCGTAACTTAAGTTTCTTCCAGATAAATCTTTTTCGCTTAAGTTGGCTCTACTCAAATCTTTGCCGCTCAAGTCGGATTTTTGGTTTTGAGATCGGTCGCGATAATCCGAACTTTGCTTTTGGGTTTGATGGCGATAATCAAAACTTTGCTTTTGGGTTTGATGGTGATAATCGGAACTTTGCTTTTGGGTTTGATGGTGATGAGCGGAATTGTGTTTTTGGGTTTGATGGTGATAATAAGATGTTGTCGGCTTTTGTTTGGGTGGAGTTGAACGCTCTGGCGGTAACGATCGCAGACGATCGCGAGCTTCATTGATTTCTTTGAGCTTTTGTTGTGCTTTTTCTTGAAGTCGGGTATTATCTTTAGGAATGCGGTCTGGGTGCCAAATAAATGCCAAATCTTTGTAAGCCTGATTAACTTCTTCAGGTGTTGCTCCTGGTTCCAGTCCGAGAATTGTGTAATATTTATCTAAGTCGCTCATAAAATTTATTAGGTGTCATCAGTCATTAGTAATAGGTTACATACTAGCAATAACTTCACTTTCTGACCGCTCGGCGTATAACATTTATTTTAATCCGCGATTTCAAAGCAAAGATGGCTACAAAAAATTATCCGACATTTCTTCAGCGAGCCACCGCAATTATCATTATCCTCTTCTGGGGGTTGATTTTAACTGGCTGTCAAACCGTAGAAACCAAAACTGTCGCCGATTCCAACAGCGTTTATCAAGAAAAAGCTGCCCACAGCCCAGACGGTATCGGTAAATTTTATATGGGCAGAGAAATAGCTCAAGTGATGGGGCACCAGGGCGCGGGGTGGCTGGAGCGATCGAGCCGCGAAATAGAAGAGCGACCTTCTTTAGTCGTCCAAGCTCTCGACTTGAAATCAACTGATATCGTAGCAGATATCGGAGCCGGGACTGGTTATTTCAGCTTTCGGATTAGCCCTTTGGTGCCGGAAGGTAAAGTTTTGGCGGTGGATATCCAACCAGAGATGCTTGACATTATTAACTTTTTGAATAAGGAGAAAGGTATTACCAATGTCGAGCCGGTTTTGGCCAGCGTTACCGACCCCAACCTGACGGAGGAAAGTATTGACATAGCGCTAATGGTGGATGCTTATCACGAGTTTAGCTATCCTAAAGAAGTTATGGAAAAAGTAGTAAGAGCTATCAAACCAAATGGGCGGGTAATTCTCGTAGAATATCGAGGTGAAAACCCATTTGTAGCGATAAAACGCCTCCATAAAATGACGCAGAACCAAGTTCGCAAAGAAATGTCAGTCGTGGGTCTGCAATGGGTAGAAACGAAAAGAATTTTGCCGCAGCAACATATAATCGTGTTTAAAAAAGTAGGAGTTTAAACGATATGGTAAGGGAACTTCCAAATTGGGAACAGTTGTATCAAGAAAAGCCAGTGGAAACAATGCCTTGGTTTAATGCCGATCTCGATCCGGATCTCGAACAAGCGTTAACCAAGCTGAACTTACAAGCAGGAACGGTATTGGATCTCGGTACTGGGCCAGGAACGCAGGCGATCGCATTGGCTCAACGCGGCTTTAAAGTGACGGGGACTGACCTTTCTCCTACTGCTGTGCAGAAAGCGGAAGAAAAAGCCAAGGAAAAAGGTTTAAATATTATCTGGAAACAGGATGATATTCTCAATAGCAAGCTTGACGAACAATTCGATTTTGTATTCGATCGCGGCTGTTTCCATGTATTTACTGCCGATCTCAGACAAGATTACCTTCGCGCTGTAGATAAGTCGATCGAACCCAATGGCTATCTGTTCCTGAAATGCTTTAGCCACAAAGAACCACGCGACGCTGGGCCTTATCGATTTACACCAGAAGAAATTAAGCAGATATTCAACAAAAAATTTAATATTTGCGATATTCAAGAAACTGTCTATCACGGTACTTTAGTGCCATTTCCATTAGCACTGTTCTGCGTTTTGCAAAAATCGTAAAAACCTGTTCTTGCCGCCTAAGTCGAACAACTTGGGCGGAAGTTATTACCCCTGATATCGTCGCGCTTGTTTTGCAGCTTCTTCTTCAAGTTGGATCGCCAAGTCAATACTGAATCTGACATGAGCAATTGTTGAGCTAATATCTTTTGGGTCGATGGTACAGCCGTAGCGAGCAAAGCTTTCATCTGGATGTTGCCAACGCAACCATAACTTTCCGTTCATCGTTTTGGTAGTTAATCGCCAGCCTTTATATTGTGCGGGAATTTGCTTCGGCTCGCGCTCGGAAAAGTTGGATTTTTCTGCACATTCTGGTTCGCTCACTAGCATCATCATTTAAATAACTTTAACTCTCTACATTTCCATCTTCAGTGAAAATACTGTGCCAAGTGGTGACTGAACTCTTTAGCAAAAGTGATAATTAAAACGGAATCGCGTGAGCTGAGATTTGAATTTGTCGTGACTGCAACTAACTTAGCACTGTGAGCGGAGTCACTTATAGCAGCGGGGGAGCAGGGGAGCGGGGGAGTGGGGGAGCGGGAGAATAAATCTTTTCCCTTTGCCTTTTCCCTCTTCCCTAAGCCCTAGCCTCTAGCCCCTAGTCCCTAGTCCCTTGTTTTTCCAGTCCCCGCACGAGTCGCCCAATCCCTTCTATCGCCGTCTCTTCTTTGAGCGCTCCGTAGGCAACGCGCAGGTAGCACCCATGTTCCATACCAAAGGTGGTGCCTGGAATTACTGCTACTTTATGTTCGCGGATTAGGTATTCCACTAACTCCATTGCATCTAGCTGAGTGCGGACTTTGAGCAGAAAATAGAAAGCGCCATCGGCTTTGGGAACAGTACATAAATCTTTAATAAGATTGAGTTGGCTCAGGCACTTCTCTCGCACCGTTGCGATCGCACTTAACTTTTCTTTACAATATCCCACACCTGCTTGCAATGCTCCCAAAGCTGCATACTGGGAGATTACTGGCGGACAAATAAGGATCGTATCTTGAATTTTTTTGACGGACATCAGTAGATGTTCGGGAATGACCATGTAGCCGATGCGCCAACTGGCAAAACCATAAGCTTTGGAGAGGGAATAAAGGCAAATGGTGTATTCAGAACTTTCTTTATTTGCGCCAGGGGAGTAGTGCTGCACTCCGTTGTAGGTAAAATATTCGTAAGCTTCGTCGCTAATGTGATAGATTTTGTGCTGGCGACATATTTCGTTGACTTTTTGCAATGCTTCTTGCGGATAAACTGCGCCTGTGGGATTGTTGGGTGAAATGGTGACAACGGCGCGTGTTTTTTCGGTGATGGCTTTTTCTATTGCATCGGGAATTAGCTGATAATTTTCGTCGGTGGGTACGAGTACGGCGCGACAGCTTGCCATTGCGATCGCCATTTCGTGATTAAAATAATATGGTGAAATCAGAATAATTTCATCCCCAGGCGAAGTAATTGCCAGCACCGCGTTCATAAACGCCATATTGCCGCCAGCCGTGACGACAATGCAGCGATTATCGTCGATTTCGATTCGATTTTCAGTTAACAGCTTATTTTCGATCGCTTCCTGTAATGCGGGAATTCCCTCTACCGCTTGGTACTTGTGATTTTGGGGATTAGCAAAAAATTCGGTAATTTTTTCCGTCGCTGCCGGCGGTGGGCCATAATCGACCACCCCTTGTCCCAAAGAAATCGTTCCCGGATGATTGCGAATTAGTTCCGCCACCACCGGGATTATTGGCGTTTGTACCGCCTGCATTCTCAGAGTTTCGTTTTTCATTTTACCTAGTAATCCCAGGATTTCGCTAAACCTGGTAGTAGGTAATGGGTAGTAGGTAAAGTTTTTGCCTATTACCCATTACCCACTAGCCACTACCGATCGGCAACTTGCGTTATTATAATTGGTAGCGGGCATTAGATAGAATAAATTAGGTAAAAAAAACGGTGATGAGAATAAGTTATGAAAGTGAAAACTCAGCTAGCTGAATTAAGGGCTAAATATGGTAATCTCAGTTATGAAGAAATTGCGGCATATACGGAAATCGATCGCCAACAATTAAGCGCATTAGAAAATAACGAAGCAAGCTCGATCGAATTTGTGACTCTGGCCAAACTCTGCTCGTTTTTTAAATGCACTCCCAATGATTTGCTAATCGTAAACTACGAAGAACAGGAAATTGAACCGACTCCTCCAACTGCGGAAGCGCTTTTGAAAGCTCGCGAGATTATTAAAGAAGGATTTGCGCTAGCGGATACTGCACCGCCGCGTCCAGCGCAGGAAATTTGGGCAGAGTTTGAAGCAGTTCGTAGCAAGGTAGCAACAGAAATTTCTAACTCAGAGCAGGTGAATAAAATAGATGTTGAGAGGATAACAACTGGTGGTTAAAGTTATTATCGATACTTCTGTTTTTATTGCCGCTTTTCGGAGTAAAACTAGCACCAGCAGTCCGGTTAAAATTATAGATTGTACAAACTGCTAACTAAACTGTGAATTCAGAAAAAACCGTTTCTATTTCTTGGATTAACTTATTTTTTACATATTGCTGCAATTGAGTAGCTTCAGCAGAATTACGCCGCATTTCTGCATGAGCAATATCATTGCGATATTTAATTAAGTTTGACCAAGTAAGCGTAATTTTATCATCTTTTGTCCGAGCAGTTGCTAGCGTTAAATGAGGTTTTGACCCTTTCATCTGGTTTAATTCGTCCTCTACTTGCTCGCGATTTCCTTTATTCAGATAGTCCATTCCTTTTGCAACACACCGCGCTGAAACTAACCATTCTCGCGCTAATAAAATTGCCTGCGTTCCCTGTTCCTTTTTTACATACCAACGCAGAAGTAAAAACTGTTTTTGCAATGAAGATTGACTATTTTCTAATTTTTCAGGATCGGACAAAGCAAACTGTCCGTAACTTTGCTGAATTTGTTCGGATAGCAACTCAAAAGGTTTCGCAAAATAACCTACTTCTTTCGCTAATTCTTGCGCTGGTATTTTCTGTAATTTTGCTGTTTCTTTCAAAACTCCCATCGAGCGAATTAATTCCAGCGATCGCGAAATATCTTGAATCGAAGTACCTAATTTTTCTAGAAGCCTTGGCGGTGTAATTTTCTGCCGATCCTGACTAGAAAAATCTTGTTGAATTTTCGATAGCAAATTTCCTAAATTGATGGAAGAACCAGTAGTAATAAACTGTTCTGTTGCTGTCAACCAATCTAGTAACTTAATCGCTGGAGTTAAGTCAATAATTGGTGTTTCTGGCTGATTCCGATCGAATGCGCCGTAATAAACACTTTTAACTGTTACCGATCTGGCTTTTTGCAAAAATGCCGTTACTAGAAAAGCCAAAAATGGAATTGAACGGAAAGCATGGGTAATATCAAAAATAATTTCTGAGTTGGGTGGGACAGCATCTACTACTTTCACAAAAAGATTCCACAACTCTTCTTCAGTTTGCTTTGAAGAAATAGGGACAGGCTCAATGGAGATTTTCTTATGTTTGCTGATACACTCTTGCAAGCCTTTCCAGTTTTTATGCTGTTCAGCTTCAGGAGTTAAAAAAACGCTAATTTTTTGGATTTCATTGAACTTTAATAATGCCTCAACTACATAAGGCGATGGATTTTCCAGCAAAGGCTTTTCTTGCCATGTAAACTGAGTTGTCTCTAGGTTAAATACACCTAAAAATGTTAAAAGTTGCATAGTTATTTACCTTTAGCTAATTAAATTTGTCTGTCCCATCCCCAACCGCGTTTTCACCCCAGTCCCCGCCCATCGCCCATAGCTAACTAACAAATTAGCTACATTCGCTAACAAAGGATCGGTATTTGGGAAAGTTACCAATTTCACCTCACCCATAAATCCATGAATATAACCTCTAGGCAAATGAAATGATCGCGTATTAATTCGGTGGTGTTTAATCATTATAGCATTACTCAAATAACCAATCAATTCATCGCTTCCCAAATAAACAGGCGCAAAATAATTCCACTTTTCCAACCAACTGCGAAACATCAAATTTGGTAGGGGAAGCGGTAAGTTAATTCGACCTTGGGCGAAAGCTGTGGGCGTGATAAATTCTAAGTTAAATTGCCTCACTGTTTCGGGTTCGATCGCCACTAAATTGTTGTATAATTCTTCATAGCTGCTCACCTCATCTTCCCGATGAACCACATTAAATTTTGCCCCCAAAAATTCTAGTGTAGGCGATAATTCCAAAGATGCGATCGCCTTCGCCGCCGTTGCATTCAACCCGCACAAAGATAAACTGCAAAAATTATCCGTTGAAAAAGTAAAAAACTCTTTCCCATACGAACGCGAACCAATAATCCCCGAACAAGAAATCGTAGGAATCCTTTCCCCTCCCATTTCCAAATTTAACTTTTCATGCAGTAGCTTCACCAATTCCAACCCAAAACTGCGAGGTAAAACCGCTGCTTCCGATAAACTTAAACTCCAAGTAGAACGAATCAACATAACTTAAACTTTGCCCATCCCGGTACGTATTTAATCTCACCATTTGCTGACATCACACTCCGCCTAGATTTAGGTGCTTCAAACTGAGGTGCTTTAATTCCCGCCGCATCCCGAATTTGCGCTTTCAATTCTTCCTCTAACAGCAAATCAATCGTAGTTCCATTCATTCCCGTACCCCAACCAAGTCTTAAAGTAAAAGGACATTTTTCTAATTCGTAGAAACTGCGAATATCGCTAAAATTTAAATTTTTACCCTGCGCGTTTTGGTTATTTTTAATATTCTGCCAATAATCATATTCCGCATCCCATTGCTCTTGAGCAAATTCGGAGCATATTTTGATTAAATCGTCAATAGTTTGAAAAGGAATTTTCATATCTTGGCGATGACGAAACCAAGACAGCATTTCCGTATCCAAACTGAGAGTAAATTCAGTTTGCACGTTTCGCACCATTTCAGTATAAATAGAAGCGCGATATTTAGCTGTATAATTATCAAATCGACTCGATACAATTACCTCAGCAACCACAGGTAAGTTAAGAGTTACTTCTTTACCGCGTTTATTGACAGTTTTATCTTCCAACAAAGGTTGCGAATCAGTCACTTCGATCGCCCGCATCAGATCGGTATTTGGGCCAATCTTAGCCGGAACTTTTTTATCCTGATAAGTCAGAGAAAAATTAGTAAATAAATTATCCATAAATAGCTCATCGTCTAAAAATTTCTTTTTTTGACTGTGAGAAACATCGCCTTGATTAAGTTTCTCTCGCAATTTTTCTTCGATCTCGCTAACTTTGGGAGTAACTTTATATTCATCCCTGTGCTTGAGTAAATAATAAGCGATCGCAGTCCGAATTGCCCCTTTAATCGACGATCCGGGTATATACAATTGCCCCATTCCATTGCGAATCATCGGACGCAATTCAGTAATTTTTTGTTCTGTCCATTTGCGACTGCTAGTAATTTTGGGAAAAATAGCTTCCCCATTCCCAGTTTTCGTATTCCACCAACTATCGCCAAAACTATCTTCTAATAGTTGGGTAATATCATCGCGATTTTCGATCGCCGCGATGTAATTTTGCAATCTACCTCGCTGCTGCAATGCTTTCGCTAAAATTTCGCGATCGGGAAAATAAACCCTCGATCCAGTTTGCACGTATTCAAAAGGATTCAACCGCGAAACTTCCGATCCGATATGTAAAATCGGACTCGTTAGTTGAATTTTCCGAGATTGAGAAACCGTTGGTTTTTGGATAGCGGTATTAGGAGAAATAATCATAATAATTTAGTGTTTAGATTTGGAACTATCTGATATTTTAATAGGTAGACTAAGACCGATACCACAGCGGTAAATGGGATGGTATTTATATTCCCCTTCTCGCGTAATAAATTCATCAGGTGTCACATCAACTAATTTTCCTAGTGGCTGTTTTGGAAAAACCGAACCTTCCGCAAACATTCGTACCATTTTGCGCCGCAATTGATGCCCTGAAGGAGATGAAGAAATCCACCCGCCGCGTTCTATAATTTCATAAGCAGTATCTTCCTTATCAGTAATTAACTGATTCAAATTGGCAGGATCGTTATCCCAAAACAGTCCGATCGAGCAATAATGAGTTAATGCTTGAGGAGGATTGACAATATTTTTCCAACTAGCAGGTAAATCTAACCATTCCACCTCAAATCTACCCGCACCGCTAGAACGTTCTCCCCCTAATCCTTCTTCTCCCAACAAGTACAAAGCTGCATAGAGATTTGCTGCTAATTGTTCCTGTTTTTCGGGAAAATAAACTAGGAAGTACAAACCAGACAAGCTTTTAATTTCATTACCATTTTGTTTCCACTGAAATTGTACAAAACCAGTATGATAAAGGTTAGTTGCTCTGGTAATGCGATCGACCGCTATTTTCGGCTCTTGACCGATTTTATATGCTTTGCTGTAATCAAATGTGCCAGCTTTATGCAGTAAGCCATCTGATTCCTTCTTGTTTGTTTGGTCAATTAACTCTTGGCGATCGCTCTTTGTAAATCCCTCTCCTTGATACCATCGTTGCCATACTTCCAAAGGTAAATAATTAAGTTTTTTGTAAGTTTTGAAAAAATCTAAATCATTATCCTTTGGATAGTCGATCGGAAATTGCAGAGGACGGGGTAGATAGTAAATAGTGCGATCCCCTTCTTCTCGGTAAATGAAGGTAGAACTCAATTGAAACAAAGGTAAATGCTTGGGATTTTTTTCGGTAGGAAATTGCGCTAACAATTCCTCAACAGCATCTTTTTCAAACAAGCGAGCATAAGTGCTAACCCAAGCACTAAATAAAGTGTCCGATCTCACTCGATCGCCAGTTTCCTCCATCCCAATTCCCACCTCTCCAAAATGAGCGTAATTGCGACCGAAGTTAAGCTTTACTAATTTCCAATCACTCATTTTGCACTTCCATTTCCTGGCAGTAACTTCTGCTGAATTTCGTCGCTTAGACTTCCGAAACTATCCAGCAATTCAGCAATATCAGAAACATTTTTTATTGACTGTAGGGTTGCCGATTTTAGCGTCTTGCTGGTAACTTCTCGGTATTGTTTCAAATCGCGATAAAATAACTCTAAATGGGAAAATTTAATTTTGCCATAGCCGCGAGAACCATGTCCGCCCAGAGCATCATCTTCTAAAATGGCAAGTGCGATCGCAATATTTTGCAAATCCTCCACAGCTTGACTTTCATTCTCAACCGTATAGATTAATTCAAACTGAAATTCTGCTCCAGCGGGGACTCTTTCTATCTGTCTGGGATTGGCTGCTGCTGTAATGCGATCGATCCCATTTTCAAACTTCCACTCAGTCATATATAAACCAGTGTCAACTCTCTTAAGTCGATCCGCCGACTCTTTTCTTAGATGACAATCTCGAACAATCAAACGTGCAGGTGCATTACGTCCTCGCTCGATCTGGATATGTTCTTCATTATTTATCATTTTCTTTTGGCTATCTTTTTTAGCCAATCCCTCTACCTCCGCTACATCAGTTTTCATCCAAAAATTCGATCCGCCAGTAGAACCAAATACCCGACTAATTTGACAAGTACGAGCGCCATTATACCTTATATCCAAACCGTCGATTTCTGTAAAACCATCCTCTAAATCATCGCTTTCATAGCGATAAGTACCGCTTCCACCCGAACGATTCAATGGTTTATTTAGCAATCGTTCCAGAATCGATCGCAGTTTACCCTTAATAGAAGATCCTGGCAAATAAGGGTATTGAGTCAACGGATCGCGAATAACAGGTTTATCCAATCCACCAATATCAAGATTTTCACCACCGCCCCCAATATGTAAACCTGTTTCTGTTGTTAAATAGCTAGTAAGACGAAATTTACCAAGCAATGGTTTTTGATTTAATGATGCAGGCATAGTTATTTTCCACCTTCTGCTTTATGATAAGCAATAATTGATTCGATTAATTGAACCAGACGCTCAAAATCTTCTGTGCTGTGTGTTTTGTCAATTGCTACTGACATGACATCACTTAAAGGTTTTGCAGCTTTTTGTCTAGCAGCTGCATAGGCAAGTTTAGGTTTTAACAGAACTACATCTACCTCAATTTTACTGAATCTTAATTTAGCTTTTTCATCCTCAGTTTTAGCCTGTTTAATTGTTTCATCTTCATCCTGGGATAGCCTTGCTTTTAGCTGATTGACCGCATCCAAAAACTTGCGAATTTGGTTAGTTTCCAACCGTTGATTTTTTAGGTAAGGGCCAAAGTCTTCAGCCTGCTTAACCAGATCGCGGATTGGATAGTCTTGTAAAGATTTTAATTTCTCACTATTGATAGTGTTGATAATCTCCTTAACAATATCCTTTGCTTGTACAGTGGCAGTATGGCTTTTTTCTGGAACAACAGAGTTAGCTGTATCGGTAGTTTTTTCTAACTGACCAGACTTGACAATTTGTTTGGTTTTTTTCGGTTGTTGATTCATAGATTTGGCAGAAAATTCACTATTGTAAAAATTAAAACTTTTGGTTTATGAGCGCCTAGTTAAAGCATCCCAGTAGTTTCGCTCGCGATTTATCCAAAAAGTTGCTGATATCCCTAATACTTCCTCTAGTTTCAACACCACTATATTCGTAATAGGTGATTCTCCAGCAATAATTTCATCTATCTCCTGTTTCCCGATCCCGATTTTTTGAGCTAAATCACCAGCAGATATTCCAAGTTCTTCAATAGTTTCTAAAAGTGTCTCGCCTGGTGGCGAAACATAGTCTGGCATATACTGGTTTACAATTTTCTTATTCATAGCTCATTAAGATCCTTTTTCTTGCTGACCGAATAAATATTCCAAAATCCGGTGATTCTCTGTTTGTAATCCTTTAATATCTTTATTTATCTCCACAATTTGATTTTGCTGTTGCGCCACAATTCGCAACAATTGTAAATGTTCTTGTTGACTTTGCAATTGACTTTCACGCAAATCACCCATCAGCGTCACTAAAGTATCGACGCGACCTGTCAAATGTTCTAGTGATGCTTCTATTCGATCGATTCTATCACTACTGTTTGATGAATTTGTCATTTCATTTTCCCCTGTTGGCTTTAGCAGTTATATTTAAATTTAGCATCAAAAATGTTCCAGATAGTTCCTAATCAAGAACCTTTTTCTTGCTGACCAAATAAATGTTCTAAAATCCGCAAACTTTCTGTTTGCAACCCTTTTACATCAGCTTGCAAGTCTCTAATTTCTCTTTTTATCTCCACAATCTCTGTTTGCTGTTGCGCTACAATTCGCAACAATTGTAAATGTTCTTGTTGACTTTGCAATTGACTTTCACGCAAATCACCCATCAAAGTCACTAAAGTATCGACGCGACCTGTCAAATGTTCTATTGATGCTTCTATTCGATCGATTCTATCACCGCTGTTCGATGAGTTTGTCATGGCGATTTCTCCTAATTTGAACGATTTAGTAATTCGATCCAAGTTGCGATCGCCCGAAAATAAGGCGCATTATAAGGACTCTTTAAAGAAGTACGAAAATCAAAATCATCTAATACATCACTAGGCAATCTAGATAAACTATAAGCGATTTTTGGCAAATGCAGATAATATTGAACTCCCAGCGCATCCTTTTCTTTTGAATATTTATTCTTAAATTCTTTAACCATCTGTTCTTGCATTTCTGCCGTAATCAACAAATTGCGGACAAAACTACGAGCATAATTAAGCCCTATTTGCTGCTTACTCAACCTCTCTACAAATGGTAAAATACCAAACAGCTTCGGCATTATCTCTGGCTGCAAATATTCTCTAATTTTAGAATCAATAACTAAATTATCTTCCCTTCCTAGCCACTCATCCCATTTGAATACCTGACCAAATAAGCCTAAACTATCGCGACCATTTTCTTTAGCAGCATCCTCCGCTTTTCCCGATCCTTTTGCTGCTTGATAAAGAGGAAACTTCGCCCCATCAATACTAATCCCTCCCGATAAAGTAATATCTGGATTATCACCTGTATAAGCGCGAAAGCACTGGTAAACATCAAACGCAAATTCCACCACCTCATTCCAAGCACCACTGACAAATAGATCGTCACCTCCAGCATATATAAATAATAGATTTAACCGCTCATTCTCTGTTAATTTCTTAACTTTTTTGGGGAAATTATCTTTTCTTGCTGCTGCCAAACTATTCAGATAAACTTTAAAAAAATAACTCATTTGGCGCGATAATCCAGCTAATCTCGGTAAAGTTTGATTATCACCTAATCCCCGTGCAAAAATCTGTCCGAGTCTGTCTACATCCATCCGCAGATAGCCAACTCGATTGATTCCTTTGGCAACTTCTGCCATCTCACCCGCTCGGATAAAACCTGATTCTACTTCACTACGTTTACCATAGTTTCCTAACAGCAGAGGTACGGGATTCCGAAAATTACGAAAACGATAGCGTTCTACAGTCCAGTCATTTATTAACAGAACTGTATTCGTACCTTTGACAATTTGTTTCCAGTCCTCAAATAAATGATAGTAGATATTGGCAGCAGGAACTTTAGCAGTAGCAGGAAGTTTAAAAGAGATTGTAGCCAGTTCGCCTGCTATATTTTGCTCAGACGTTCGCACTATTGCCTTAACTCCAAACAATTTACTACCTAAATCAAACATACTGCAACAATTTTTGCAGGCTAAAACAGAATTATCCTCACTTAGCGGTTGCAAGTCTTCCTCTTTCAGATCGTCCCGATGACAAACCTTGCACAGTGTATGACTATGATGAGGTTTGATAAATTCAGAAATTTGGTTATAAAATTTGCGCGATTTTTGACCAGCCAAGTTCTTCGTAACTTCTGTCCAGTGAACAGCAAATTGTCGATCGCTAACATCTTGAATTGGGAAATTTAACCAATCAAGAGCAAGAAATAGTTTTCCCTGAAACTTTTTCAAAAACCATTCATTTAGTTGTTCGCGTACTTCTTCTACAACATCCTTTGTTGGATCTGTCGCAGATGCCAATAAATATAAGTTGCCACCTCCAGCATAAATTACATTCGTGCGAGGTAAGTTTAGCCTTGCAAGTAATTGCTGAACAACTTCTTCTGTCACCAATTCTAAATAAAAACTCCGAGCGCGGAGAGATTTAAGCGCACCATCAGAAGAAATAGTGTAAATAAATTTTTGAATTCCTGAAAGATCGCCAGCAATTAAACTAAGATGAGTTGCTTGAATATTTTTAGCTAAAGCTGCGGCGATCGATCCCGCAGTCCTCGCCATATCCACCAAAGCAATATCTTTCTCGCCAAAACTAATATAAGAACCAAATTTTTCCAATATCAACATCAGCAACGAGAGATTTTCCCAGTCCTGCTGATTTAATTGAAGCTGATTAATTTCATCTTTAATTTCCTGTTTCAAACATTCTAATTCTGCTAGCTTCGTTTCTTTAGCTATCGGATAGTAAATTTTGGGATAATTACTGTCGTTATCATCATTATTAGCGATCGCCTTCGGTTGCCAATAATTCTTTCTTACTTCATGTTCCGAGAGTTTAACTTTATCAAACAACAATCTCAATGGTTTCAGATTGCGATCGCTAGGCCAAAATAAGATTTCCTTTGCCTTCGTGACGATCTTAACAATATCTTCCTGATTTGAAAGAGTAAAATTCTTTGCTGACTCTGGTTCAGCCCACTCTAAAAGTACCTTAACGGCTTCTCTAGCCACTTGCAAAGCAGCGTCATTTGAAAGGTTATTCATAAATCCCAATAATTAACTATGTTGCTTGTGAATCGATAACTATCCTGACTGCATCGGAGCGATTTATCCTCCCAATGCAATCAGTTACTTAGTTAATTTTATTGCTTGACTGCGGTAGTTTTTTCTCCCTGACTATATGTAGGAGAAACTTCTAAGTCAAGCTTAACCCTTATACCGCCTGAGATTTGGCTTATAAGCATTGCGATGATTACCAATGCTACAGAACTTCCAAAAACTACTGGTAGTGGGTTTGTAATACTTTTTACAAAAAACTGTATTATTGGTGAGAAATCAGAGTTCTGTGCTGTCTGAATGCTGGGATTATTCGCTGTTACTTCAGAAGGCATCGAGTTATTGTTGGTAGAGATCGAGCCTACGATCGCCAGCGGATCTGGTTTAACCGAATATTGAGCGTTTGCAGAAGCTTTTGCCACATTAACGGGAGATGTATCGCTTGCCGGAGGCATCCCGTATTTGTATGCCGAACCTAACTCTGCTGTCAGGTAAGGTATTACTGTCACAGAGGATGTATTTTTCATCTTTTTTCCCAAGAATACTATTCTGAAAAGGCTAGTTAGCAGTTAAAAACTGCTGATAAGTCAATTAAATGGTTGCTGCGTTGGGTTACATAGCGATATACCTTTAAACTGAAGTTATAATCCTGAATATAGCAAAATCTCAAATCTTTGGCCAGGTTACCATCGAAAAATACAAACCGTTACATTACTTCAATATCATTTGACTAAATTGACTTGTCAGGCAAATGTCGCTACATTAATAAAATTAGACTTTTCAGATAGATCCCTAGAAGTGTACTTCCAGTCACTAAGATTATCTTGGTAACTCCCCGCAAGGGGATTGAAGTATACGGTTCTAGAAAAGACTGCTGATAAGTCAATTAATTATCTTAAATTCTTCCCCGCAAGGGGATTAAAACATGGCAAACGCATAGGTAAATGGTTGTGAAAGGGGAGCGATCGCACCCTATCCACCAAAAAAAATCCCCCCTTTCTCAGGGGGGTTTGGGGCTATCTCCCGTTAAGAACTTCTCCTCCTTCCCATCTTCCTCAACTCCGACTTCCTCAAAACCTCCAATTTCCGGCGCAAATAACCCAAATTAGGAGACTCACCCCCATATCGCCAACTAACATAAGCTTGCGAAATTTCTTCTATAGCTTCCCCACGTTCATCAGCATATTGTTGACGCGATGTTGCTGCATACTCAAACGGCGTCCAAGCTGGATGTTTTTGCAAACCTTTTTCCCCTAACCATCGCAGCATTTCCTGATAGATACTTTCCATCGGATGCAGCTTTTTCAACCATTTTTGGTAACGCCAATATTGCCAACCATTCCAAGCTAACCAACCCAAAAATCCTAGAACAATTGCAATTAACAACCCCGTGAATAAACCTACCCAACCTTGAGTAAACAGTGCAAAAAACCATGCGATCGCACCAAATATCGCCGCAATAATTCCCCCAAATACAGTACTCAGGAAATTATTTACTGGTGAAGGTAACCACCCCGCTACCCACTTCCAAAACTTCTCAATCGCTGTAAAAGTTTGGTTTTCTTCGAGTGAAGGCGGAATCAACGGATGACCGGGTATCGGATCGAAAGCAAACCAACCGTGTTTAGGGAAATACACTTCTGTCATCAAATAAGCATCGGTGTTCTTGACAACATATAACCCGGTAAAAGGATTAAATTCCCCAGGTGCAAAACCACCAACTACCCTAGCTGGAATACCGATCGATCGCAACATGATCGTATACACAGTAGTGAAGTGGTCTGGATACCCACCCGTAATTTTCTCTCCCGCAGGACTATTCTTATACCCAAACAGAAAAGCCTCGACCAAATCTTCATTATCCCTTAAAAAAGGTGGCAGTTTTTCCAGCTTGTAATTAGGATTTTGCTTCAAGTATTGAGCCAAGTACAGAGCTTTTTCGTAAGCAGTAGTAATCGGTTTCTTGTCCTTTGCTACCTGTTGCTGATTTGCTAAAATTTCTTCCGTCAGTTTCCGCACCTTCTCCTTAATAGCAGGTGGAACTTCCAGGTAGTATTTGCGAATATTTTTAGGATAGTTAGTAGAAGCTTGATTTAAACGACTGCGCTCTCGATAAGGAACTTCTGAAATGACTGTGTAAGTCACACCTTCAACTAATGCCGGCCCTCGGATAGTTCCTTCTGGATCTATGGCTATTTTCTCCGCCGGAAAGTAAACTTCTCTGACATAAGACATTGCCGGAATTAAATTCGGCAATTCCGAGACAATTGTATAGCTTTGAATTACTTCCTGCGTCCGATTCCTCATTGGCGATATCGGTAGATAGAATCTATAAGTCCAACTGGGACGTTCCAGGAGAAAAGCTTGGTTATTACGAGAAATTTCCCAACCTTGACCCGTGTAGCGATCGAATGCCAAAACTCGCCAAAATCCTTCCGCTTGCGATCGCACTCGCATCACCACTTTTGGCTTCAGAAAACCGCGCAAATTTTGGTTAATCGTATCGTTAAAACCATAATAAAAAGTATCATCAAGTTCGCCCGCTCCTTTTTCCTTATTCTTTCCCCTCCCTGTGCCGCGATCGTCCTGGCCATTACTGTTGTTAGCATAACCCGGATTGCGAATCGATCGCCCGTCAAAATTCCCTTTAAACTCAATTGGAGAACTAACTGGAAATGTCCGTATTTGATAACCCGGTACTCTGGGCATAAAAGCAAAAATAGCTAGCCCTATGCCCAGAATTACAAAAAAGTAAAATACTAAAACTTTGCCATTTTTAATCGGAAAATTTCTGAAATTTTTTAATCTTTCTCTGTTAATTTTTAATTGATCCAATCCCAATCGCGAGCGGTAATCCAACACCAAAACAGGTAGAGCGATCGCGAAAAATACTAACAGCAATGGTGCAAAAGCCATCGTCTGACTCAAAGTTGCCGCCACCCCCAACAAAATCAGACCGATCGCCGTGGAATAGCCCAAATCCTTGCGGCGAGGCAAGTCAAAGCTGTGCAACACTTGTAATTGAATCAGCAATTGCGCCAAGACAAATCGCGTATCATTGAGAGAATCCCGCAAATTCGACAGAAAAACCGCCAAAGCCCACAACATTCCCATCGCGATACCAAACTTCACCGGGATATTCGGCTTACGGCGGCGATACCAACTCCACGTCGCACCTACAATACTCAGCGGTACAGCCCAAATGCTCAGACTGTCCCCAGTACCGAAAGTCTCAGCCGCCACATCGGTAGCAATAATGCCCACCACCACCAAAGCCTGCACTAGCACTCGCAGCCAGAGCGACTCTTCCACCTCCGGCATTGGCATCGCTGCCAACCGTTCCCTAAACTTTCCCCAAATGGGTATATTTCGCAATTTGTCAACAGTCATTTGTCAAATGTCAGTTGTCAGTTGTTAGTTGTGAGAAAACTTGTTTCCCATCCACTACTAACCACTATCCACGATCTCATCGCAATTGACCAACGACCGATGACATTTGACCGATCGCTAAGAACTAATTACCATCACAGCAAAAATTAACGGTTTCTGACCCAGTTGCTGAAAATGAACTTCCAACAAATAGCTGTGATTGGGTTCCAAATCGAACAATTCCACACTCAAGCAACCCGGATCGGGTCGATGGGTGGTAGCTACTGCCTGACCCCCTCGAAACTTCATACTGCCACCACAAGGAAATCGACCTTGAATCCGTACAGAGGCGATCGATTGCTGGTGTACTTGATATTGTACCTCCAGCGTCAGCAGACCGACAGCACTTAGCCACTGTCTTTCCACAGCTAATTGAGATGGTGAAAGAAGCAACGTCAGAGAACTGAGAATCTGCCGAGCTGCCTGCAATAACAGAACCATTTGCTCTGCCAGCGTCGCTGTTTCGTAACTGCTGGGGAATTTGGTCGTTTCTTGCCGATAATCTACCCTATCGAGACTTTTACGATCCGGAGGCGCTGACACCTTCTGGGCAAATTTGTTCAACATCTGGGAATGACCGGGGAACAACACCTCCACCGCACGCACTAATTTAGCCGCCTCGGTTTTTGAGGATTGAACCACCGCTTGACATCGGTCTAACAGTTGGGTGAAAACCTCTGGCGGGATGGCTACTGGCAAATTGAACTTTTGGATTTGAGCCGTCCACAGGTGCTTTTCCCATCCCGATTCCAGCTCTATTGCAGAAGAACTATCGGCTTCGTAATCACCGATCTCGGTCTCCCAAGGAAATAGGGGAGGATTATTTTGGATTTCCGTCTTGAGGCGACGTTTGAGAAGTGCCTGGAAACGGTCTCGCACAACAGGAATGTCTCCCGGTTTTTCAGGGGGTTGACGCAAAACCTCCGGAGTAATGGTGCTGGAGAGTGCGGCGTTCAATACTTCTGACTCCAGTAGATCTAAATCTTCTAATTCCCAATCATCTATATCACAATCGCCTAGCTCTAAGCTATGAGTAACCTCTGAAGAAGTTTCTAAATTAGAATTCTCCTTCTCGCTCAACGAGGCTGTCGAGCGATCGAACTCATGGCCCGGAGCCGATTTGACTCGATCGCTTTGCAGCAACCAGGCGAAGAATTTTTCAGGGAAGGCTTCTATGTCTCTGTTCATCAGTCGATGCACCCGATCCGGACACGAATGAATTACGAAGATCCCAGGCTTTTTCTAGAAGCTTAAACCACTGCTTCTGAATCTGCGTAACCGTCCACCCTAAATTTCGAGATATTTCTCGATCGGACAGTTTTTTTTGTTTCAACTCTAGTAAGCTCAGTTGCTCAGGCTCCAGACTCGCCAGGAAAGTTTGCCATTGCTGGGGGACGAGGCCCAGATTCCTTTCTATATCTGCTTCCAACCACTCATGCACCAGTTCCCACCGATGCAATAGAGCAAATCTAATCAAATGATATTTAAAGCGCTGTTGCAAGTAATCCCGCTGACGCTGGGTTAGACCCATTATCGCTTCAATTTCTTGCGTATTGAGGTCTTGCAGCCGCAGCGCAAAGTAGTCGGCACAATCTTCCTGCTGACGTTCTTGTAAGTAGGCCATCAACTCGTCAATTACAGACTGGCGCAGCGAATCTTCCTGATTGGGAGCATCTTCTTGAGCCCCCATCACTTGCCGCACTTGCTGCACCAAAGCTTCATCCCAGCTTGCTTCTGATTCTGACGTTCCCCCCTCAGCAGCTTGTTCCATATCCACCGAGGTTTCCGGCGGTTGCTTTTGCACAAACGCTTGAGCCCGCAAAATTACTAGCTGCTGAGTTCGGTTATGTGACAAGCGAATCCGTCGCTTAGCATAACGCTCTGTAAAAGCCAGAAATTCCGCCAGCTCTAACAGAGTTTCGGGACGATAAGTTGGACTTGTAGGGGCAAGCTGGCACATAGCTCCTTCCCGGCGAAAGGCACTCAATGCTTCCACATAAAATCCCTGTAAGAAATCTTCTATTAAAGTCAGCCGATTTTCATAGATTGATGACGCTCCAGGTGGTGTAATGTAACGATAGACAATCGCACTCAGAGTACTGTGTAATTCTACCCGTCCAGCGGTAGACCCCAGCTTGTAATAGTTGAGGCATTGCTGCAAACGATGACGGGCAAGCTTTTTAGCCCAAGTTTCGACAGCGCCCAGCGCTTGGATGCGCTTACTTTCATTACAAATTCGGGTTACTTCCGTTGCTATACGCGCTGCGACTTCGCGGCAATTTTGCTCTGAAGCACGGGTGGACTGCTTAAGTTCGGCGAACAGCAGCTCAAAGATAGCCTCCACGCTAGCAGATCTCTCCCAAGCTCGTTGTTGTTGGGGCAAGTTTAATTTAGCCCCTACTTAATTTGATTGCGAAGCCCTAGACCACCCATTCATAAATAGACCGCAGAGATGCTCCCATTTGATTCGCTGGTTAATCACCAGAATTTCTTTTTTCCTCAAAATGCGATTCGATCCAACCGGATCTGAACTATCGTCCAGACCGCTCGCATTTTTTTGCAATGCTTCGCTACTACCTTGACCCTAGCACACCCAAATCCGACCGATTGGATCGACAGTTAGATTAAAAAGTAGACGATCGGAGCTTTTGAGCGTGACCTATGGAATTAGATCGACAAATTCAACTTTTAATTGACAATGCACCCCAAGATACTCATACTACCCAGGCCATGCAAGCGATCGCACCAGCTCTCAAGCTGCTGGCTCAGCAATTGCGACACTCTCAGTACTATATTCTCCAGACCTTCGAGCGCGACTGGGTATTGACTGCTTTAAGCAATCGCGCTAACCCAGGTGTGGAAAAACGTGTTATATACGCTTTCCCAACTCTCCAAGATGCCACAGCCGATCGCAATTCGATCGAAGATCCGCAAGTCCTAGCTATGCCAGTTCCTGTCACCCATATTTTGTTTCAAATGCTGGCTATGAACACGGTTGATAGTACTGTATTTTTTGAGACGCCAGGAAATCTTTCATCGGGAACTGAATTGCGTCGGGAAGATTTACAAAATTTAATCCAGGCCCATTTGCAGCAAAACCATACAGTACGCCGAAATGCGCCCGGTCATATTCCTCCGGATATCGCCTGAATTGATTTTGGATTTTAGATTTTGGATTTACAGCCAATCTAAAATCTAAAATCTAAAATTCTAGTACAACCGACTCAAAACATACTCAGCCATATCGCTTAAGGCTTGGCGATACTCAGAGGGCGGTAAATCGGCAAGATACTCAACCGCAGAGCGAGCTTCTCTGGCAGCTAATTCGCGGGCACGCTCAATACCCATACCTTCATTGATTAAAGCGATCGCTTGCTCCAAATCCTCATCCTTACAAAATTCTCGTTCGATCAGCACCTCCAAGTAGGGTTTCTCTTCCAGAGCAAATATGGCCGGCGCAGTCAAATTGCCGCTTTTGAGATCCGAACCGGCAGGTTTGCCCAAAACTTCTGTAGACCCGGTGAAGTCCAAGATGTCATCAACTACTTGGAACGCCAAACCGATATGACGCCCGTAGCGATATAAATTTTCTGCCATTTCAGCCGAAAGCCCACTTAAGCAACCAGCAGCTTTGGCACTATTGGCAATCAGGGAGGCAGTTTTGTAGTAACTTTTTTGTAGGTAAGCTTCGATCGATAAACTCGTGTCGAAACGATTCAGCCCTTGCTGAATTTCTCCTGCCGCCAAATCCATAATCACCTGCGACAGTAGTTTGACAACCTCCAAGTTATCCAGGTTGGCTAAATACCAGGAAGATTGCGCGAAGAGAAAATCCCCCGCCAGTACTGCGATGCGGTTGCCAAACAGGTTATGTACTGTAGGCACCCCGCGACGAACTTCCGATTCGTCCACTACATCATCGTGTACTAGGCTAGCTGTGTGAATCATTTCCGTAATCTCGGCCAACCGTCTATGACGGGGAGTAATTTCCCCATCTTGCATTGTCGCCCGCGAAATCAGAAGCACAATCGCAGGTCTGAGGCGTTTTCCCCCTGCTCCAAACAAATGTTCTGCTGCGGCAGACAGGATAGGGTGACGCTTACCAACTAGCTGTTTCAAGTTCTCCGACAGCAAACGTAGGTCTGCTTCAACAGGCGAAAAGAGGGAGGTAGTTGAGGTCATGGGTCTGCCGATTCAGGCGTTGTGGATTGTCAAGAAATTTAACATATTCTCTCCTCATTTTAAGCGAACCCTCCCGTAGATGAAATAAGGGCTGGAGATAATTGGCCGATTTCTGTCCCAGAAATGGCTTATGGCTGCGTCGCTGAGAGCGCAAGTCGGTAGCTTTTTCAATTTTGGCGAGCTGCCGAGCGGCTGATGACCAAGCTCTTGCAAAATTGTGTAGAATTTTTAAGTATTTTCCTCACAAAGCTCGAAAAGCCAGAAAGCTTGTGATACTCTAGATATTAAGGATTTCAAAAAATTCAACAAGGTTCGGCTCTATTCTTCCTGTCTGGCCATAGGCTTGACAGCGAAGAGTGCCGAGACAGGGTACAACAAAAACGCCTGCAAGTGGATACCTTGCTAGACAAGGACATACGATCTTGGCGAAAAGTTTCCCAGTCCGAAAAGGAGTACGTGTTGTTGCCGATACGCACTTCCAAAACTGCCATCATATGCGTACTGGATAAAACCAGTGGATAAAACCAAGTGGATAAAACCACAATCAAGTGAAAAAACTGGCGGAAAAACCACGTTTCAGGCCGATCGGACATAGCTCTGAGTGTAGGCTTAGTCTACACAAATGCCTCCTTTCTAGCTTTGAGTCGTGGGGATCTGACAAAGTTACTCCAAGGCAACTGAAAGTTGCCGAACATCTCTGGAAGCCCAGAAACACTAAATATTTAAAGGGAAAAGTAGCTGCACTCTTGGTTGCTACTATCACCCATAATTATCAAGAGACGGAAATTTAATCCAAAGCAGCCTCTAGGCGTGGTGACAATAAATTATTGAGAGCCACCTAGAGGGAAACAGCTATGGTATGAAGTCTCGCTAAGCCTGTGTGTATATGTGGAGGCATTAATGTCTCTAACTCTTCCAATCGGAAGATAATCGTCAAAGCGATCGCTTTGCCAATGTTTGCTGAGAAAAATTATTCCTATCTGATTTGAAGTCCCTCCTCTTTACTCCTAATTCCATTATGGTTTACCCCGATATGCCTCTGATGATTCCCCTTCTGGCCACAGGCTATCTATTAGCGATTTACGTATTGTTGATACTCGTGCAGCGGTCAGGAGTTTGGCGACGTCCGGAGGGTTAACCAAAAGCAAACCAAACATGAAACTGTAAGACCAAAGCTAAGTTTACTTGGTAGAGGCAGGATTCAACCCAAGAATCTCCGCAATGACGAGCGGAGAGTGTCAACAGTTTCATTCCAATCATTCCAGCGGTACTTGCTGTAAAGGCACAGATACAGGTAAGCAAACCTGCTCTACAAGTGGCCTGCAACCTAGCCATTGTACCGACAATTGTGCAAATTGATGTGGCTCCCCGCTCACGCAGAAACGTGTAGGTTGCGGTGGAGCCGTACTTCTGATTCCTAAAATATCGAGTTCTTGAGCTGCGGCACCAACAACGTGTACTGCCGGATCTACGGTACGTACCGAACGCGGTAAAATAGCACGCAAAACGGGTGCTAAATGGGGATAGTGGGTACAGCCGTAAACCAGCGTATCAATTTGCTGCTCTAATAAAGGAGCCAGGTATTCCTTGGCCACCTCATATGTGTAAGGGTCATTAATGCGGTTTTGCTCGATTAGAGGCACAAATGCCGGACAACCAACTTGCCAGACTTGAACGTTTGGGTCAATTTCCTGGATAGCGTGACGGTACGCGCTACTAGCCGCAGTAGCAGGGGTGGCAATAACGCCAATCCGCTTGCCCATACTTACAGCAGCACGAGCGCCGGGAAGAATAACCCCTAAAATGGGGAAATTGAACTCAGACCTTACAATTTCTAGCGCCAGAGCCGAACTGGTATTGCAAGCCATAATGACCATTTTGGTGCCTTGGACAGACATCCAGTTGAGAATCTCGCGTACAAACTGCAAAATTTCTGCCTGAGTGCGATTACCATAGGGCAATCGCGCTGTATCCCCGAAGTAAAGAATGGATTCATTAGGCAGTTGTCGATAAAGTTCTCTTAACACAGTGAGACCGCCAACGCCGCTATCAAAAACTCCTATTTTATCTGTTGTCATTTGTCCTTTGCCAGCTATCAGTTGTCTTTCTTCAGTTGTTAGGGGTCAAAAGTCAGCAGTTTATGGCTAGTTACTAATGACTTTTGACCGGAGATCGATTAGTAACTTTGTTGTAGGTATTGGAGAATACCACGAGCGATCGCTTCTGCCATTCGTCTTTGGTAAGCTGGGGAAGCCAGTCTGGGAGCATCTTGTGCCCCCGTTACAAAACCAACTTCCACCAAAACCGCAGGCATGGGATTGTGCCTGAGAACGTAAAATCTGGCCTGTCGCACCCTCCGATCTGGAATATCTATACTCTGGAGGATGCTATTGTGGATAGTCCGAGCTAAACGTTCGCCTTCGCTACTGCTGTAATAGTAAGTCTCCAGTCCGCTAATGTCAGGACGGGTCATATCGATCGCATTGGCGTGGATGCTAACAAACAAGTCTGCATTCTCCCGCCTAGCCATTTGCACTCTGGGTGCAAGGTCAACGAAATAGTCATCGTTCCGCGTCATCACGACCTGAATACCCTGCCGCTGGAGCAACCTTGCCACTTCTTGGGATATAGGCAAGATCACGTCTTTCTCTTGTAACCCGCCAATACCGATCGCACCCACATCTTTTCCACCGTGTCCCGGATCTATCATCACTAAAATTCGGCCATCGCGAGGACGAGGGCGTTCATTTCTGGGATAATCCGGAACTGAGTCCGGCACAGAAACAGTAGTGCGGTTGGGAGGCGGAACGACAATTTCCCGCCTTGAGCCTCGTAAGGGCAGAGCCAAGAGTTGAGGTGAAGGTTGATTGATTTCGCCAATCTGCACCCCAGAGGCAGGTAACACCAGAACTACAACCGTGGAAGGGTCTTGCTGGCGCAGCCGCACCCGCAATACCGGACTGTTTGCATTTGATTCCGGTTCCCTCACCCGCTCGGCTAGTTTAGCGGCAGGAATAGTGATACGGTAAGCACCAGACGATTGATCCCAGCCGCTTGTGTAAGTAAACGGCTGATTTGCTCTGACTAAAAGTTGATTGCCGCTCACTTCCACAGATTGGACGGTGGCAAGTCGATCGTCACTCCTGCGCTCGGATGATGACTCCTGCCCCAGTGTCGGTAACACTACAATTCCACCTAAATTGCTGATGCGAGCCTGCCAATCCGGGCTTTCTTTGTCCACCTGCAAAGTCAGGCGGGCGATCGGTGGTGTGTTTTGTACTTGACTGAGCTGAATCCTGCTGACGCCATTACGGTTTACCGATAAGTCTTTTAACGTCAGTTCGGAAGACAAAGCTGCGCCTTCGAGGTAAATATCGATCGTGTCCCGATCTCCACTTCTCCTCACCTTCACTTCTGGGTTGGGACCGGAGGTGCGGATAAAAAAACCATCGGGTGTTACCTGTACATCCTGGATTTGAGCCACCGAATCAGACGTCACAGATGCCGTGGCTTCCGGCGAACCAAGAGAAACAGAAGCACTGCTCGTTTGCTCGTCCGATCGAATCGGGGTTGGCAGCTGCACCAACCACTGCCGGGGCGAAATTCCCTGGAATTTTACCTGCTGTGGGTCTAGCGTGTAACCTGGGCTTAATTCAATCACCAGACGAGTCGTTTGAGGATCTAACTGCCCCACCCGCATCTGTCGCATTGCCCCCCTCAGTTGCTGATTTACTGTTGGGCGCAGGAAAGCGGTACCGGGCAAATCGATCACCAAACGTGTGGGATTGAAAAGCAATTGTGCTTTCGGTTGAACGCTACTGTCCGTTGTGAAGACCAACCGATTTCGATCGGCATCAAAACGCCAAGATTGCAGTCTACCTGCAAAGGCTGGAGAGGACAGCAGAACTAGGCTCAAAAATGTACTGGGTAGTAGCCAGTGAAATTTCACTATTGTTTCTCCTGATTTTCGTAGCCCAGCGGCATAAATTTTCCCAGCTGGTTAAGGATTATACTTTGGGTTATGCGTCTGGATTCGAGTACCCTTGGGTATAAATACACAGTTTGAGGCTGCGTTGAACAATACCACAACTTAACCTCTGCACGCGCCGCCAAGTACAAGTCAGCAAGTATGGCAAAATGGGTAATCTTTTTTGGCGAAATATTGCGAATAATTATCCTGAGCATACCAGCGAATATTGTCGCCTATAGCCTAAGTTTTCCCATATCCGGGAAGGGTTCCCCCAGACGGGCGCGATCGCACACAGGTAGGGCGAAGCCCTCATGGAGATGAAAACCAATTGGCCGAACATTTGACACCCATAAGCTCTTTAACTTAAAGACCCAGCAATTACTGCGCTCCTACTTATCCTCACACCTTATGCAGTTGATACACCCTATACTACCGGGAGCCTACTTGGGTAGGCCAGATCTGCGAGTGGTAATGACTGCCCTTGAATAGAACTTTTTTTCACTTGCATAATTCTGGCATCCGGACTTAACGATCCCAGACTTGTTCCCCAACCACCAGTTTCGCAGAACAGGGGTTTCCCGGATCGGAAGCCCTAAGTCTCTTTCATTTTTTACTTTTGACTGTTTTTGACTTTTGAGTGCTGATTCCTGACTTCGCTGTCAAGGCGTAAGTTTCACCCTCTAAAACAGACTGAGCTGACTCAACTGCACTTTCAGGTTCTCAAAACACCTACTCAGGTTCGCGGAATCGTACCGACGCCGATCGCCAAAAGCTTAACTTGAGGGTTGACCAAATCCCGTCCAGCCAGTCACAACCTTACCAATAATAGCGATCGCAATCAAGAAAATGGCAATTGCCCAGAAAACAGAAAACCTACGCCCATTGGACGGTAAGGCGTAGGTGATTCACGCTGCCAATTTGACAGTGACAAAAACAAATTTTTCGTTAGGTACTGGCGGGGCGATCGCCACCAGTTTAAAATTCCTCTGGTCTGTAGCTATCCATTTGGCCTGCCTCGTTATCTTGTTTGGAACCCAAAAGATCGATCTGATCTACCCGGATCGCTGGTGAGGAGCGATTGGCACCCGTACCGCTATCGCGCCAGGTATCGATCTTCAACGAACCTTTGACACCAATCAAGCTGCCCTTACGCACATAGTTAGCAGCTATTTCTGCTGTCTTCCCCCATAGTTCCAAATTGAACCAGTCCGTTTGCTTGCCATCGCGAGACCAGCGATTAACTGCCAGAGTCAACCGACACTTAACGCTACCTGACTGTTACAGTCGATAAGTAAGTCGCCTTGCTTACCTCTGCTTCAAAACCGTGCGTGCAGCTTTCACCGCACACGGCTCCTCAATAACTCAGCTAGCAATAGTACCTCCGCTCGGATGATGTTATGACAGCTACATTACCTAGTGTGGGATGTTGGCTGAGACGATCGCTCCAGTACTGCAAGTCGCCATCATAAGGGCTTCTTGCACCTTTAACTTTGACGTAAATTTCAATCTTTGTATCCCGATATCTTTCTAGGATATATTGATTGTCTGGAGTCATGAACCGCCAGCCTAACCCTCTGTTGACTCCCCAGTAATTCGAGACTAGCTTTGTATTGTTTCGTCCTTTGCTTCTTCGGCGTTTAGCCCAAGCAAACAACTTCTGATACATCGCATTATCCATGTGTTTGTGAGTGCGACTGTTCGCCACTGTAGAGTAATATGCTGCCCATCTTACAATTGCAGAATTGAGAGCACTAATTACTTCTATCTGACTGGATTTACAATTTTTAGCAAGCAATTCGTCCACGCTTGCCAAGTGTCGCTCGATCGCTTCTTTACTGGGTTTAATGAGCGTTTTATGCCCTCGTTTGCTTTGGGTTTTGCCCTCCCACCCGCTTTGTTTATCACGGCACGGGTATTGTCTGACATTGAATCCAAGAAAATCAAACCCTACATTTCCATCATGTTTCTTGAAGGTATGCGTAATTCGGGTTTGAGATTCTTTAAGGGCTAACCCCATTTCCATCAACCATTCTTCTATTAGCTGTTTGGCTTCCAGCACTACTTCCAAGCATTCATCCATAAGGACAAAATCATCGGCATACCGAACTAATGTCACTTTTTGTTTTCGATCGTTGGCGATCCTCTTGATGAATTTTTTTTGTAGCATATCTTCCAAACCGTGAAGGGCAATGTTTGCCAGCAAGGGAGATATTACTGCTCCCTGTAAGCTTTCTTCATCTGTCGGAAATACTTCCTTAGCATTCATAATCCCAGATTTGAGCCATGCTTTAATCTGTCGTCTGAATGTCGGAGTAGTTTGCAGCTTGGAGAGTAGCTTTTCATGGTCAATCCGGTCAAAGCGCTTCTCTATACGCGCCTCTAAAACATACTTTGTTTCTTGAACAATACTGTTATAGATGGCAGCTATAGCATCGTGGTATGACCGTCCGGGCCTAAAACCATAACTGTTTGGCTCAAAGCGAGCCTCCCATTCTGGTTCTAGCGCCAGTTTTAATAGGGCTTGCTTTGCTCGTTCTGCGATCGTTAGTATACCAAGCGGTTTTTTCTCATCCTTTCCGAGTGTGTTAATCCATACCCGTCTAGCTGGTTGAGATTTGTCATTGAATCGCAGTTTTTTGGCCAAGTTAATTTTCTGGTGGTTGGTTAGTTTAGCTACACCACCTACACCAAACATCTTCTTTTCCCAGTTATTCTGCGTGACTCGTCTGATTGCTACCAACTTGGCATACCAAGATTTAGTCAACAGCCTTTGTAGAGAGCGAACTGTTTTTACATCACCACGAATAGAGGCTCGATAGATTCTCTTTTGGAGCTTGAAAACTTGTCGCTGGACTTTTGCCCATTCGATCGTTTCCCATCCATACATCGGCTTTATTGCCGTGTTCATGACTTGTTTACTCCTACTAAAATTATCCATCTCTGAGTTATCGTGGCTCTGTCAGCATATCCTTTGGCTTTCCCAAAGGCATTGGCTTGAGAGCCAATCCCTCTCGCCAATTTCATGCGGTTGACTACCGACTCAAGATTCGACCTTTCTTGAGAGAAATTGGCGAGTTATCCCGTTCCTAGCTCCTGCGATTGCGATGGGGTTAGAGTCTTACTATCCGCCGGGTTTGTTGGGGATGCTCTAGGTCAAATTTCGGGTTGCCTAGCCCTTATCCTTGCCTTTTGGCTCAGCCAATAACCTGCGTAGGCTGTTGTAAATTACGACGGCTCAAGCGTAAGTTCAGATGGCCTTACTCGTACCCATCTCTGCTATTAGGGATTCTCTGTCAGGTTCAAAGTTACCTCTTTGTACACCCCGCTTCACCGGGAAAGATAGTCAGTCGTTCCGGTGGGAGTGTTGCATCTCCTGGCATCTAGGAGGAGGGAATTGGCTTCTAAAAATATTGCTATCGTATCGACTTCCAGCTAACATTTTTGAGAAATCGCACCCTCTCAGGAGCTAAGTTGTCAAGGTTCGGTAGGCATTCCTACTTATCCTTGCGAGCGATACCCAATCTGGGGATTGGTTTCTCACTCAACGGGTCGCACCGAAATACTTCACATCGGGGTCTTGGCCAACACGGCCTACTAAGCTAACGACATTGAGATTGAGAGTCATAATTGTTTATCAGTACAGCTGTACTCATTTACGGTGTATCTACTTTAGCGAATTGACGGTAGCATACAGATTTAAATTGTTGCTGGTGCAAGAATTTTCCTGCTTGACTAGACGCCGGATAGAAAACGTAATAAAATCCAGCACGGTTGGGTTACAGTCGTACACAAAAGCATCTCTCTTTGGGGGCCAAGAAGCGCGTGGGTTTTTTCAATCGCTTACCTTTATCTCGCGACATGGGTATCGACCTCGGTACCGCTAACACACTGGTTTATGTATCTGGGAAGGGTATTGTTCTTCAAGAACCTTCTGTAGTGGCCATTGATAAAGATACGATGGAGCCGCTAGCAGTGGGCGAAGAGGCGAAAAAAATGCTGGGCCGCTGTCCTGGCAATGTAGTTGCTCTTCGTCCCCTACGGGATGGCGTGATTGCCGATTTCGATACCGCAGAGCTAATGCTGAAAGCTTTTATCCGGCGGGTGAACGAAGGAAGAGCTTTAGTTTCACCAAGAATTGTGATTGGCATTCCCAGTGGCGTAACTGGAGTAGAACGGCGAGCTGTTATGGATGCAGCGCTTCAAGCCGGTGCGCGGGATGTCCGGTTAATTGACGAACCGGTAGCGGCAGCTATTGGTGCTGGACTACCTGTAGCGGAACCTACGGGTAATATGATTATCGACATTGGCGGCGGCACAACGGAAGTAGCTGTTTTGAGCTTGCAGGGTACTGTGATCAGCGAATCGGTAAGGGTCGCTGGGGACGAGCTGAATGATTCGATCGTTCAGTACATGAAAAAAGTTCACAATCTGGTAGTAGGGGAACGCACTGCTGAGGAAATTAAGATTCAGATTGCCTCTGCTTACCCAACAAATGCTGATGAAGAGCAAATTATGGAAGTCCGAGGTTTACATCTGCTTTCCGGTCTGCCGCGAACTGTTACCATTAAAGGGCCAGAAATCCGCGAAAGTATGTCGGAACCTCTGGCTGTGATTGTTGATGCTGTTAAACGTACTTTGGAGCGCACTCCTCCGGAACTGGCAGCTGATATTATCGATCGCGGTATCATGCTGGCAGGCGGCGGTGCTTTACTGAAAGGTCTGGATACTTTGATCAGTCACGAAACTGGTATCGTAGTACACGTGGCAGCCGATCCCTTGAGTTGTGTTGTGTTGGGCACAGGTCGGGTATTGGAAAATATCAAGCAGCTGGATAGAGTATTCAGCGGTCGCTCTCGCAACCTCTAATTTTTAGTAAAATTTAAATCTTGAAGACCAGAATTCAAAGTAAATTCTGAGTGCTAATACTTGACTGCGGACTTTTATTTTGCATAAACTCCTTGAATGTACACGCTACGTCGCTGGTGGGATCGTAATTGGTTACAATTGACCCTGGTGGGAACAGCTCTGACTGCTGCCTGGATCGCTAAGCAAACTCAGGGTGCAGCAATTTTTGAGCTTTACCAGATGGTGTCTCGTCCTTTTCAATCCAATCCACCCAAAACAGAGATTCTGGCAGATGCCAAAAGTTTGGAACTGCAAGCGCGGTTAGAGGAAACACAAAGCCAAAATCGCAAATTGCAAGAGCTTTTGGGATATGTATCTGCCCAAAAATCTAAAGGGATTGTCGCTCCTGTGGTTGGTCGAAGTGCGGATCGGTGGTGGCAACAGATTACTGTGGGCCGGGGCTCCGCAGCGGGAATAAAACAAGGCTATATTGTTACGTCTACCGGCGGTTTGGTAGGCCGGGTGATCGGTGTGACTAAAAATACTAGCCAGGTGTTATTAATTAGCGATGCCAGCAGTCGTGTTGGCGTTAGTATCAGCCGCAGTCGCTATATGGGTGTAATGCGCGGTCAGTCAGGAAATCGAGCGGTAATCCAATTCTTTGAAAGAGTTCCAGATGTCCGCAAAGGTGATGTGGTCGCGACCTCATCTGTAAGTCAGTTTCCGTCAGGTGTGCCTGTGGGACGTGTGGAATCGGTGAATCTCAGCCAAAGCCCCGCTCCTGAAGCTGAGATCGTACTTTCAGCACCCACAAGTTACTTGGAGTGGGTGGTTGTTCATCCAAGTGATAGATAATATATTTTGTCGATCGATCGCCTTGGCAAGGGAGAGAAAAATAGAGAAAATTAGCTGAAAATGCGGGTCGATTCAACCAAAAATGACAAGTCGCCGATAAACAATAACCAATGACCAGTTACCGCTCTTCATCTCAAAAATATCATCGCTGGCTTGATATCTCTAAATGGCATCCCACCAACCGTAAAGTTATCAATGCGATCGTCACGATTGGCTCAGTTTTATTGTGTTTGCTTTTATTGCTGGCTCGATTACCGGGAATGGAATTATTGGGCTTGGGGCCCGATTGGTTGTTGATTTGGGTGGTGGCATGGAGCGTAAAGCGCAGTCCCATATCAGGCGCGATCGCAGGTTTGAGTTTGGGGCTGATTGAAGATGGGATGACGGCACCTTATCCTTCTCATGCAATTAGTCTCGCTTGTGTGGGAATTTTGACCGCTTGCCTTAAAAAACAACGATATGTCGAAGAAGATTTTATTTCGGTAGCGTTAATTGTTTTTGGCATGGCAATAATGTCAGAAACGGTTTTTGCGCTTCAGTTCACAACTATAAGCGATCGCAATATGGCTGAAGTTTGGACTCAACATCAGCGCATTGCCCTGGCATCAGCTATTCTAAGCAGTCTCTGGGCTCCAGTTCTTTACTATCCGCTCAATCGTTGGTGGAAAAAAGTAAACTGGCAGGAGTCGTAGTTGAAGGTTCGCTGTTCGTAGTTCGCGACAAAGCAGGAAAGAAGACAAAATATCAACATTGTGCCTCTCGCTACCCAGGCTATGAACTATGAACAATGAAGAATTCGATCGGGCGATGATGCTGAGATGCTTGGAACTGGCTCGTTTAGCTCTAGGACAAACTGCGCCCAATCCTTTGGTAGGTTCGGTAATTGTCAGAGAAAGTAAGATCGTCGGGGAAGGGTATCATCCGGGAGCGGGTCATCCTCACGCGGAAATTTTCGCGCTCAGGCAAGCAGGCGAACTGGCTAAAGGTGCGACTCTATATGTTAATTTGGAGCCTTGCAATCACTACGGACGGACGCCTCCTTGTTCGGAAGCGCTGATCGCAGCTGGTGTGGGTAAGGTGGTGGTGGGTACGATCGATCCCGATCCGCGAGTGTCTGGTGGCGGAATTGAGCGTTTGCGATCGGCTGGTATTGAAGTGGTAGTGGGAATTGAAGCGGATGCCTGTCGCCAACTGAATGAAGCTTTTATCCATCGCGTTCTGTATCGCCGCCCATTTGGAATTTTGAAATTTGCTACGACTGTGGATGGTAAAATTGCCACGACCACCGGCGACAGTGTTTGGATAACGGACACAAATGCTCGCACCCAAGTACACAAGCTGCGGGCTGCTTGCGATGCTGTAATTGTGGGTGGCAATACCGTTCGTCGAGACAATCCCCACTTAACCACTCATCAAACAGAGGGGCACAATCCTTTGCGAGTTGTGATGAGTCGAACGCTGAATTTACCGGATCGAGCTTATCTATGGCAGACGGCAGAAGCTGGTACTTTGGTTTTGACTGAAAAAGGAGCTAATCCAGATTTTCAGCAGTTTCTGCTCAAAAGCGGTGTGGAGGTGGTGGAATTGGATTCGCTCAGACCTGCGATCGCTCTGTCATACTTGTACGAGCGGGGTTTACTTTCGGTGTTGTGGGAATGTGGAGGTACTTTGGCTGCACGAGCGATCGCAGAAGGAACCGTACAAAAAATTTTGGCTTTTATTGCCCCTAAAATCGTTGGTGGCACTTCTGCGCCAACACCTGTGGGAGATCTGGGATTCACTAAAATGAGCCAAGCGTTTACTTTAGAACGAGTCAGCTGGCAAACTGTAGGTCAAGATTGTTTGATGGAAGGTTATTTACCTGCACAGATATGGGCAAATGTTTGATCTAGAGTGGAGAGATTCTGGGAACTGGCAAATCGAAGTTAAGGACTAAAGAAGAATATACAATAGCCTTGACGCTCAATGCCCTATGGCTTAAGTTCCCGGATTGAAAATACCAATCTAGGTAGGAAGTGCAATAGACTAACAACAGCACAGAAAAAATGCTAGAACTTACTTTTTTAAGCTTATTTGTCGGTAGTCTTGGTTTCCAGGCAACAGCTATTGGGGGATGGATGCGTTGGTATCAAGCGGCGGTGGTGCAAGAAGAGGAACAGGAGGAAGAAATTTTGACCCGTTACGAATCCAAGGCAAATGCCGAGGCAGAAGCGCCTGGGCAACCGAACGGTTCCGCACAAGGGTTATCCCGCGAGCTGCGTTTGGCAGGATGGGAATTTAAAATTGTGCGAGCTAACCGGGATCTGTTTCGCGACCCGGTTGTGTTTCAGCGTTTATGCGATGAAGAGGGGGAAGCTGGTTGGATTTTACTAGAAAAACTGGACGATCGCCGCGTGCGATTTAAGCGACCTGTGGCGTTGCGGGATCTGATTAAGCCGGAACGTTTGAAATTCGATCCCTACAGATGTTATTATGGTTCGTCGTCAAGACCGCTGATGTGGTTGGGTGCGATCGCTGCTCTAACGGCAATTATTTTACCTGCTTATCTAGGTTATGCTTTGGTGGCCAGTACTCTCAAACAATCGACAGTTAATCCCTCCGCTATTCAAGAGCAAATTTCACCAGAAGGAACGCCAGAACCATCGCCGCGAGATTAGTCTGTTGTTAGTCTTGGTAAAAATGCCGATCGCTAATGACCGTAACTGATTACTACAAAAATTCACATAAAATTTCCCAGGTGCGCTTTTCTTGGAAGAGCGCTATTTGGCTTGGTACGTTGTGGCGATGCGGTGCTAAAGCGCAAGCAACAACGTACCTGCTGAATTTTTCTACTTCTGCTCCCCTTTCCCAGCTTTCTTAAAGATACAAAAGTACAAAATATCAGAGGCAACCGCAGGTGTTGCGAGTTATTGGCTCAATATTTTTATTAATGTTATAAAATATACCAAATTAAACGATCGGGGACATCCAATCCGATCGGGCTTTTTAGTATCGCTAATGGGTTTCTTGCCAGGTGGACTGACGCTCTAAGGCGAGGTCTCTGATCAAGGTCAATTTAGAGTAAATATACTCGTTGAGGATGTTGGTTTCGTTGTGGTCGAGCGATCGCTCGTTTTTCAATTGTTTGAGTAGCCACTGTACCAGCGTCGCATCATCGAGTTTTAACAGGATATTCGCTTGGGTGGTTTCAATTAAAGTCCATAACTGACGTAGTAGGGTGGGAGTCATACGACCTCCTCTTAAGTATTCCTTTACGTTTTAAGATACCCAATTTTGCTGGTACTAAACGGTATTGCACACAAGATGATACAAGAATTACAAAATGCTTAATAAACTGACTAATATCTTGATGGAAAAAGAGAGTATAACTGCCTATTTTCGCTATCTATACCGAAAGTTCTGTATGAGAACTTCTGCCAAGGGAGTGAATATGGTTGGGGTAGTATAAGGTGCGGGGTGTAATACTGCTGGGATAAGGGTAGGCGCGATTTCTTGAGATACCGTACTTTGAAGTAACTTCCTCTGGCGGTAATATTTTAACTTGACCCATAAGCCGTTTGATAGAGAAGATTTGTTATAAAACTTTACGAAAAATGCGATCGGGTGGTATTCGCTGCAATAAAGCGAGTTTCTGGAATGGAAGAAGGGAAATTTGGTTGTGACTGGGGGAAGAAATGGGGTGTGTGCGATCGAGCGATCGACATTAACTGCCTTCTGTATTCTAGGATACGATCGATCGCGGCATTTGTAACTTTTGATTTAGTTGTGCCGAAAGTTACAAATTTAAAAATAGATTAATACTGCGGGGATGTACACTCCAGAAAACCGTTTTCTTCCTCCGTATGAGTGGTTGAAAGATAAAGTTTTTATACAGATTGCTGAATCTGTATTTTCTGCTGTTGTTTAACTTCGGTACGTGCTTTAGCTTCTGCTTCAACAAACGAGGTATATACGTCTATACTTGAATTGACAGCTTCAAAACTAACAGCCAGCGCAAAAGGTACTTCAGCATTACTATCTTGGTTCCATCCTGTGTGTCCAACTACAGCAATACAGAAGCTTTCCGGTAGCTCATAGGATTTTACAGTAGCCCAATCTTTCTGAACAGTTCCTTTACTTCGGGACAGTTCCTTTACTATGCCATCAATTCCTTTTGGGCTTGTTTTACCTTTACCTAACTGTTTTTTTCCTAATGTCCATTGGAATAAACCATCATCTTTCTCAGTTTCTTCTGGTGCATCATAGTCTTTGAGAACTCTTTTGAGAAAACGCTTGGGATCTTCTCCCCGTTTGCTACAAGTCCAATCTAACCAAGTTGATAGATATTTCCTGTGATTACGTCGGGTACGACGAGGTTCAGCCACATAAGAAAGCGTGATCTCAATCAGAATGTCGAACCCTTCCCCTTGAGGTAAAAAATCTTCTGGCACTTTTACTTGGTAAACTTTAGCTTGTCGAGCTTTAATACGCTCTAGCCCTCTAGTTGTTAGTGTTACCCGATTAGGAGAATTGCCAAGAGCGCGATTGATGTCTGGAATACCATAACCCATAGTCCGAATGGCATGATAAAGTTCTTTAGTATCCAAATTATTTGTCCACGCTGGTAAACGCGCTGATTGAACAATGAGTGCGCGGTAAAGTAGTGTGCTTTCTTGAGGAAATGCTGCTGCTAATGCAGCAGCGATATGTGTGACTTTAGGTGCAGCAAATGATGTCCCTACGGCATCAGCACTAACAGGTTTACCACCATCACGGGTTGAACGAATTAATTCTGGACAGACTGACTCTGGGGTAGTGAAGTTTGGTGAAGTTGGTGAATCAATCACATAGTCCCCTCCATATTCAACTACTTCTGGTTTAATAGTGTCCCAGATGCCTGGGCCTGAACATGAGAAAGAAGATGGATGATTTTCCTCTGCAATTGACCTTAGTGGTGGATTATTATAAGTGCTGTGAGCAACAGAACCGACAGTTAGTGCTTGAAAATTTTGCGCTGGATTAGCGATCCGTGCAGAGGGTTGCAGTAGATATTCTGGATAGTTACGACCAGCTTGTATATGAGCAGAAATTGAAGGGCGTGTTATATAGTTGACCCGTGCTTCAATATTACCAGCAGCCACAATGAATAGAACATCGTTTTCCCAGCTTAGTTTATCGATGGCTGCTGCCCAAGGAGTCATTAATTGGGTGCGACATGGTGAAATTCCAGCTATTGAGTGGTTATAGATTCGCGTTCTAGTTTGCCGATAATAAATGTCCACAATTTCCTCTAGAACTTCTGGCGGGAATAGAAGTTTAGGTAGTTCGTTACGAGCATTTAAAATTCTGGCATTTTGAAGCCAACACACTGCCTGTTGACGACCTGTTAGAGGAATACCTCGTGGGTATAAAACTGCTCCTGCAACTCTAGTACCATGCCCACCACCTCTACAATAATCAGCAGTCATATTAATTTCTCCAGGCACCCAAGATGTAGAGAGAGTAGAGTCAATCGCAACTTTCAGTTTAGGGTGAATCTCTTGAATACCGCTGTCGATAATACAAACTTTGGGTGCGTTTGGCTCAGCTGCTTCTAATTCAAACTGCTCTCGATCGGATTCGGAACTATTCGGTGTATCGGAAGGAGCAATAAATTCATCGGCTTCGCTGACATCAAAAATATATGGAAAGTTGAGAACAAGATCCTTTAAACCTTTACCAAGTATGCGAATTCGGCAAGAAAAGCTATCGGGTAACCGCGAAATTCCAACTTCTTCACCTGGACTAGACCGCAAAATTTCTCCACGATATAGCGGGTCTTGAATAAATTTAAGAAACTTGGCTTCTCGGTCTGAATACAGATCATCCCACTCTTCAGGTGTAAGATTATGTTTATCCAGCCATTTATTAATGCTTTTCTGAAAGTTGTCATCATTCTTAAATTTTTCACGTTTAGGGCATCTAGAATATTGTTCTTGAATGTTGATACAAGAAATACCTACATCCACAAAGTATTCTTGATGATCTAAAATTTTATCCCACTGGAATTGAAGACTAGGAGAAAGAATATACTCCGGTCGTCTAGTTCCTTCCACAATTTCCCATATTTCTGGAACTTTGCCACCACCAGGCTGGGACTCAATGAATTGCTGAATCTTTTTTCTGAGTTCCGAAAGCCCTATATCTGCGGATGCTCCAATAATGTAACCTTCTTCCAGATCGGCAACAACCTCAATACCGAAACTTTTCAGTGCATCTGCGTCAAATAAATTAGGGTCTACTTGCAAAATGAATGAAATTGCATCTGGAAGCTCAGGTTTACCTTCTTCCTTGCGCTTTTCGCGTTCTTCCTCCCAACTTGAGACAATAGATGATATAGAAGACTTTAGCTTGCTACCATGTCCACCTCCATTGCCTCGATTAGCCAGAGTTGTTGTAGAGGGCTTGCGCCCACCTCCTGTAGGTGGAGCAGCAGTTCCTTGATTGGTCAAACGTAGCGGTAAATGAGGAAATTGATTCAATTGCTCAGACATGGGAAATTACAACGTCTTGAATAGATGCCTCAAAATGTTCTTGGATGACAAGTTCTTCCCGATCGAGGATGGCGCGTTTGGCAGCATCTTGAGCAACTCGAACAATCTGTGCAGCTGAAAGTTTATCCAGTTTTTGCACGATTATTTCCCAGTTAATTACGCCAACCTCAACTGAGGAAAGTGTCTGTTTTAATATAGCCTCGATTTCTACCGATGTAGGTTTTGGCACTTCGATGACATCATCAAATCGTCGCCATACAGCTTCATCCAGAAATTTAGTCAGGTTTGTGGCTGCAACAAGCAATCCATTTGAGGCTTCGTATTCATCAAGGAGTTGTAAAAAAGTGTTAACAACTCGCTTAATTTCGCCAACTTCCTGAACGTCTTCCCGTGATTTAGCGATCGCATCACATTCATCAATAAATAATAAACACGGAGTTTGAGAGGCTGTTTCAAAGACTTCGCGCAAATTGGTTGCAGTTTCCCCTAAAAATGAAGAAACCATTGCATCAAAGCGTACTTTTACAAGACTAAGCCCTGTATTCCAAGCTAAACGTTCAGCCCCCATCGTTTTACCGCACCCAGGAGTACCGTAGAGTAGGATTTTTTGGCGGTAGCGTAAACCGTGATGAGCCAGCCGATCGCGAGCCGCATATTCTCTTTCAATACGACGAAAACGCTCTTCCACAACATCCGAAAGAATCATGTGGTGTCGTAAACGCTCTCTAGCAATACTAACAATGAAGGGATGGTTAAAACGCTGCTTGCTCGACAGCAAGGTTAGGGAGTGAGTATCAGGTGCCCTTGAAAGAGTGCCTCTGTAAGGTGCAGAAGAAATTGCATCACCAGAGGTATCAGGTGAAAGTGCTGACATCTCTGGAGGAGTGCGGGGCGATTTACGACTGCTTTTGTGGGTAATATTTTCGAGTTGTTCAGCGAGGAGGGTATGTCCTTTTTTACGTTCTTCCTCGACGACTACAGATAGCATACTTTGGATCGCCGTTTTATCTTCACTAGCGATCGCCCTAAATAGCCGTTTGAGCAACTCTCCTTTCATTTTGCTGATTTACTGCTATATAGTACTATTGTACTACTAAATAGGTACATAGGCAAACTTAGACAGTTGTCCATTTTAAATCTATATGAGTTTGCTTTCTCCAATTATTACTATTGTCTAACTTTGCTAGGACATCACCAGAAACAAAGATTTCTATATAAGATCGGCATTTAATTACCTGATAGTAGATTTTTAGTAGACTTGCGGTTAACTAGCTTCCCGGAACCTATGGAGAATACCGGACTCGAACCGGTGGCCTCTGCGGTGCGATCGCAGCGCTCTACCAACTGAGCTAATTCCCCGTGTTGAGGATTTCATCTCGCATCGACGAAATGCCATCCTTTATTATAGCACTAGCTGGCGGTTGTTTGGGGTGCTTTTCGGGAAAATAATTCTTGCACTCGCTCCAGTTCTAGATGTGAAAGAAAATCTACTGTCCAGTTCGCTTGTCGCTGAAGCATATGGAACGGGTAGGTATTCGCGACGCCAACTACCTGTATGCCAGCACTTTTGGCTGCTGTTATCCCGGCAAAAGTATCTTCAATTGCCAGACATTCGGACGGTTGCAGGTTCAAATCGGGAAATTTCTGATTTAATCGCTCTACTGCTAGCAGATAACTGTCTGGTTCTGGTTTGCTGGCGGTGAGGTCATCTCCGGCGACGATTAACTCGAAGTTTTGGGCTAGCTTAGCTCGATTTAGTACCAGTTCCACTTCCGCACGCAGGGCACCGCTGACTACTGCCATTTTTATTTTGGCGACTCGGAGCTTGTAAATCAAGTCCTCCAGTCCTGGATAAATGGGTAATTTTTCCAGTTTCTCCAATTCTTGCCGGTAAGCTTCGGCTTTGCGGATGAGCAGCTGGGTTAAGTAGTTTTCCGTGACAACTCGACCCCTACGAGAAAGTATATCGGATAGACAAGCGCGATCGCTCCTACCGAGACAAATTTCTCGATATTCCCCCGGTTTTGGCCGCAAATTTTCATCAATCAAAATCTGGCCAATCAGCTTTTCGTGAATCGCCTCATCATTAATGATGATGCCGTTAAAATCAAACAGTACTGCCTTTAGTGTCATGCCTCAGTTTTTGGGATGAGGGGGTGCGGCTTGATTGTTCCCACCTTAAAGATTTTACAGGGCTGGCAGTGCGATCGAGTACGCCCATCCCAGAAACCCCTTCAAGAAACCCGGTTTCTTCAAGAAACCGGGTTTCTAGGGTTTCTAGTGTGGTGTAAGTCATGATGCGATCGAGGAAATTTTTGTATTATATTAGTAGTATTACGTAATTATTCTTTGAGAAAGCAAACGGGTTATGCCCTACGAAAAGTTAGAAATGTCAACACCAGCGCCGATACTTTCTTGGGCTAACCACAGCCTTGGCCCAGAAGAAAGTAAAATGGCCAAGAATGTAGCATCGCTGCCCTTTGTTTTCAAGCACGTAGCGCTAATGCCGGACGTTCACCTGGGCAAAGGTGCTTTGGTGGGGTCTGTAATTGCTACTAAAGAAGCAATTATGCCAGCTGCTGTCGGGGTCGATATCGGTTGCGGGATCATGGCTGTTAAAACTCCATTTAATGCCGATAAACTTGAAGGCAAGCTGAAGAAAATTCGTCTGGATATCGAAGCAGCTATTCCCGTCGGATTCAACGAAAATAAAGAAGCCGAAAAAACAGTTATAAACTGGCAGGGTTGGCACGATTTCAAGGAACTGCATCCGGGAGTGCAACACCTGGAAAATAAGGCTATCAAACAGATGGGTTCTCTCGGTGGCGGCAATCATTTTATTGAAGTTTGTGTGGATACAGATAATCAAGTTTGGTTGATGTTGCACTCCGGTTCGCGACATATTGGTAATATGTTAGCGCAGCATCATATTGAAAGGGGAAGGGAATTAGCTAAGTTGGCAGATATCCGTCTACCAGATCGAGATTTGGCTTATTTTGTGGCGGGTACGTCAGAGTTTGCTGCTTATTGGAATGATTTACAGTGGGCGCAAGATTACGCTCGTTTCAATCGCGATGTGATGATGGCGCGTTTGAAGCGGGTTATTGAAAAACATCTGGCTGGCGGTAGAGAATTTAAGCCTTTATTGTCTGTGAATTGCCATCATAATTATGCGGAAAAAGAGGTACATTTTGGTGAGGAAGTTTACGTTACGCGCAAGGGTGCGGTGAGGGCTACTGAGGAAGATTACGGAATTATTCCGGGTTCGATGGGAGCAAAATCTTACATTGTTAAAGGTAAGGGAAATCATGAAAGTTATTGCAGTTGTTCTCACGGTGCTGGGCGTTTGATGTCTCGCAATAAGGCGAAGAATAATTTCAGTTTGGATGATTTGATTCAACAAACTAAAGGGGTGGAATGTCGCAAAGATGAGGGTATTTTGGATGAAATTCCAGGTGCTTATAAGCCGATCGATGAGGTGATGGCCAATCAAGCGGATTTAGTTGAGGTTGTAGCAACTCTCAAACAAGTTATTTGCGTGAAAGGTTAGATTAGGTACGTAGTTGGGCTTGACGCCTCTTATCCCTCGAATAAGAGGCGTCAAGCCCAACTACGTACTCAGGGCTAAAGCCCAACTACGTACTCAGAAAGCAACTTGCCTTAATAAGGTGGGTAATACCTACCTTACTAAAAATTTCGATCGTCAAACATATGAAAGTATTTCTCGAAACTGAAAAATTGATTCTCCGTTATTTTACTGAGGCAGATGCCGATAATTTATTTACTTTGGATAGCGACCCGGAAGTAATGCGATTCATCAGTGGTGGTGTGCCAAACGATCGCGCATTTATTCAATCGAACTTTCTGCCTAGAATTATGGGATATTACAGCAAATACGAAAATTTTGGCTTTTGGGCAGCTATCGAAAAATCAAGTCAAGATTTTATCGGCTGGTTTCATTTATATCCTGCGATCGAAAATGCTTTCGCTGTCGAACTAAATGTAGTAACTGATGAAGAAATCGCCCTTGGTTATCGCCTGAAAAGAGAAAAATGGGGCAAAGGTTATGCAACTGAAGTTTCGCAATTGTTGGTAGAAAAGGGTTTTGCTGAATGGGGCGTTAAACGAGTTGTGGCATGGGCTTTAGTAGCAAACAAAGCCTCTATAAGAGTAATGGAAAAAGTTGGCTTAAAATACGATCGAGAATTTACTTTTACAGAGAGTCAATTGCCACATCTAAAACCGTCTGAACGAAAAGCAGTTAAGTATGCTATTTCTAAAGGAGAATTTTACAAATGTATAAACTAACAAATACTGAAGAATATAAGCAGCGAGTGATTGCGGAATTTAATGCCAGAAATAACTACGATAATGATTTTCGCTATCGCCTCGCGAATCGTTTGGTGGAACTGGCAGGATTGCAAAAGGGACAAATAGTTTTGGATGTGGCAACTGGGACTGGTATAGTTGCCATTTCCGCAGCACAAATCGTTGGTGATGAAGGCAAAGTTATCGGAGTAGATATATCTTCAGGTATGCTAAGTCAAGCGCAACGCAAGATTGAATCAGCCAATCTGAAAAATATCGAATTACAGGAAATAGATGCAGATTTTCTCAACTTTGGCGATGAAAGTTTTGATGCGATTTTGTGTTCTTCGGCAATTGTGTATTTGAGCGACATTCCCACTGCATTAAAGTCCTGGTATCGCTTTCTGAAAAAGGGTGGATTGGTAGCTTTTTCTACTTTCCCGGATGGTGTACCTAGTTTGGCTGAAATGTTTGCAGCGATCGCGACAAAGTATGGTAGCTCAATTCCAGACGTGAAAGAACCACTGAATACCCCAAAAAAGTGCCAGAAAATGTTGCAGTCAGCAGGTTTTGAAAATATAGAAGTGAACACAGAACAGTTTGGTTATTATATGAGTGTCAGCGATGCGAAAAGTTTTTGGGATCAACTCTCTAATAACAATTTAATTAAGCCAAATTTGCCGGTTTCGGCAGAAGAATTACAGCAATTTAAGTCTGAATATATTGCCGCAATTGAGGCGTTAGAAACTGATAAGGGAGTTTGGAATGATTTTACAACTTTCTTTGTATTAGCTCGCAAAGTGGTTTTTTAACTTTCTTCTTCTGTTCTATTTTCGCTGAATTCTACATCCTCATACAGAGCATCAATGCTAATGCGAAAGTCAACGCTAGCTAAGTAAATTTCGCTTCCTTGGGTGTAGGTATGCAATACCCAAAGTCCTTCTGCGTTGCGACGGAAAACCTCGACACGCTGACGCTTTTGGCCGATCAATACATATTCTTGCAGTGTTTCTAATTCTTGATAGTCAGCAAACTTATCGCCACGATCGAATGCTTCTGTTTTCGTGGAGAGTACTTCTACAATCAAGCTGGGATATTTCTTGAAAGAGGAGAACGCTCTATCCCGTTCATCACAAGTTACCATAACATCGGGATAGTAAAAGGTATTGGCTGTATCAATCCGCGCTTTCATATCTGACGCATAGACACGGCAACCTCTACCCCGAATATGATTTCTCAATAGAGCTGTTAAGTTGACAGTAATGGTTACATGGACGTCACTTGCTCCTGCCATTCCGTAGACTTGTCCCTCAATGTATTCGTGCTTGATGGGACTTAGTTCTTCTCCGGCGAGATATTCTTCGGGAGAGATGAAGTTTTGAGCTTGACTGGCAATCATTTGTTTGCAAATAGGACATCCATTATAATAATAGCTTACCATCTCAAAGAGCGTTAACTTTGAGAGCATCGCGCACAAAGTTGGCTAACCAATTTTTAACGTGATGTGTGGCGCGACAATCATCTTCATTGTAACGGACGATCGCATCTAAGCTGGCGCGATCGCTTATCTTCAACCAACGATCGTACCAGTAAATTGCCTGCGCTCCATTTGCCTTGGTATCCCGCCATTCAAAACCCATCCACCGCGCAATTGATTTGAGAGTATAATTTTCCAAAGGCAAGGTTACTTTAGTGGTGATTTCCTCATGGATATCCACAAAGCGATCGAGCAGAGGTTGCCACAAATCGTTAGATGTTTTGTAGCGTCCAGCTAATTGCCTGACAGCTTGCATTTCGTAATCGCAAAAATGGAAAATAGGGGCAGAAGGATAAATCCAAACTAAATCTAAAAATTGCTGCCAAACTGATGCCTCATCTTCCGGTTGTTCTGCCAAAAAAGCATAAAATTTTTCAGTTTTAGCTTCGCGATCGACAACCAGCACTCCTAAAAGATAATCTATATCTAGATCGGGATCGGCTTCTATATCAAAATACAACTCAATCGGTGCAGTCGGTAAATTTATAGTTAGATCGGGTTTGCAAATAACTCGATTTTCTAATACAGATTGTGCTTGCCTAATTAGCTGTTCGGCTATTTCGCTACCGAAAACAGGTTCCAAAACGCTGAAGCTGGCATCGGCTAAAGATTCCAATGTTGTTAAATTAAGCGTTTTCAAAATGTCGTAGCGACTGGGAGTAACTCCTGGTAGCAGCGAGAGGTGCTGCTGAGATTTGGCTACGCCGTGACAGTAGCTATGCCATCCACAAATATTGCATTTTTGGCGACTGATAAAAATTTCTGGTGGTGACTCTTTTAGTAACTGTTGAATGCACTCTTCTAAAATTATCTGCATTTGAGGAATGCGAATGTCTAGCTGCACGGAATACGGTCTTTTTCCACGCAAAATTAGCCATGAAGTTTCGGGCATTGCCTCTTGTAATTGGGCTAGGACTTGGGCGTGAAAAGCAGCGATAATTTGATAATCCAATTTGGCACGTTTACCCAATTCAATATCGAGGGGAACGTAATGCCAATCGCCAAAACGAGATTGTCCGGGTTGTTTGATGAATAAATCGGGACGACTCAATAAGGTAAGAGGCGATTCGGGAATATTATTTGAAGGAAAATTTTCTCCACTCTCCCACTCTCCCACTCCCCCCATCGTGCCATCTAGCGTAGCGATCAGTACCCCTTTGCGGATGCGATCGACACCTTGCTGCATCAATGCTAATGTGGCTTGTGTACCAGCTTCCCAATCGCCCTTTGGGTATACTGGTTGGTGATAAACGAGATCTGCTAAAACATTTTTTTGATGAGCGAAGCGGTCTTGGATCAGTTTTAAATAAAAGTCGCTGGGAGGTTCCACCTGGGAGGGGTCTCCCCAGACATCGAGAAACGCCCGTCGGTGACAGCGTTGGTAGTGCAGCAGCAGTTCGGCAGTTACTAACATAACTTTACACTAGCAATAAATCTTGTTTGGGCTTACGCTTAACTGTGGCATTTCCCAATCTGCAATCCCCAATCCCCACTTCCCAGATTATGACCGACGCGGTTTCAGCACAAACTTTGTTACAGCATCGCCAAAAATTTCCAGCTTTGACAAATAAAGCTTATTTTAACTACGGCGGTCAAGGGCCCATGCCCCAAGCGGCGCTGGAGGCTATTTATCGATCGTATGAATACGTGCAGCGTATTGGGCCATTTTCTGAACAGGCATTAGCCTGGGTGCTGGACGAGGCGAATAAAACGAAGGAAGCGATCGCCTCGGAATTAGCTGTCCCACCGGAAACGATTTCCATCACCGAGGATGTGACGGTAGGCTGCAATATCGTTTTATGGGGTATCGATTGGAAAAAAGGCGATCGCTTGCTTATTTCTGATTGCGAACATCCCGGTATTGTAGCGACGGTGGGGGAAATTCAGCGTCGTTTTGGTATTGAAGTTGATGTTTGCGATTTGATGTCAACTTTAAATGAAGGAGATCCGATCGCAGCCATTACCCAACATCTACATCCCCACACACGCTTAGCAGTTTTGAGTCATATTCTCTGGAACAACGGTCAAGTTTTACCTCTAGCTGAAATTGCCAAAGCGTGCCAGCAAAATTATACAAAATTACTGATAGATGCCGCGCAATCTGTCGGATTGCTGCCTTTAAATCTGACCGAATTGCAAGTAGATTTTTATGCGTTCACCGGTCACAAATGGTGGTGTGGCCCAGAAGGTGTCGGCGGTCTTTACGTGCGACCGGAAGCTTCAGAAAGTTTGCATCCTACTTTTATTGGCTGGCGCAGTCTACAATACAGCAAAGCGGGGATAAGTTGGCAACCGGATGGAAGGAGATTTGAAGTTGCGACATCTGCCTATCCGCTTTATGCTGGATTGAGGGCTGCGATCGCCACTCATCAGCAATGGGGTTCTCAGTCAGAACGCTATCAACAAATCCTCTCTTTGAGTAAGTATCTTTGGCAACAACTATCTCAGCTTCCTAATATTACTTGTCTGCGGAAATCTCCCCCAGACGCCGGACTCGTTTCTTTTCAATTTACTGATGGTAGTTCCCATCGCCAGCTAGTGCTATTTTTGGAATCTCAAGGTGTTTTCCTCCGCACTATTCATCAACCCGACTGCGTGCGTGCTTGTGTCCACTACTTCACCACAAAAACTGAGATCGATCGGCTCATCGAAGCCGTTTCTAAATTTCAGATCGCACATTGAAAAAAGCACCAAAGAAACCCAAAAATCTTATTGCTATTTTCGATTTGTATGGTATGCTAAGAGAATGGGAATCCGTGCGCTCATATATACTCGTTCCCCAAACATCAAAAATCATCGCTCGCCATAAACAAAAATCCTCATCTATACTCAAAAAGAGTTCAACCCAACGATTCTGTGAGTGTGTTGGGTTTCGTGACCTCAACCCAACCTACGCAGCGAGTAAATAGGCGATCGAACATAGCCAAAATAACCCGCCAAACACAAAAATTTTTGCCAAATAGTCTTGCTATTTTCGATTTGTATGGTATCGTAAGATAATGGGAATCTGTGCGCTCATATATACTCGTTTCTCAAACATCAAAAATCATCTACTACAACAAACAAAACTCCTCATCTATAGTAAAAAAGAGTAGGTTGGGTTGAACGGTAGTGAAACCCAACGATTCTGTGAGTGTGTTGGGTTTCGTGACCTCAACCCAACCTACTTATCTATGTAGTAAAAAAAGATTAGGTTGGATTGAGGTAACAAAACCGAACCTGCCTATCTACTTTTGACTTTTGACTTTTGACTTTTGACTTTTGACTTTTGACTTTTGACTTTTGACTTTTGACTTTTCTAGTTATATGTCTAAAAGACCGACTTTATACATTGCCATCACCAATCATGGATTCGGTCATGCAGTGCGTGCAGCATCTGTAGCCGCCGAAGTTCAGCGCTTAAATCCAGAAGTGTTATTAATTATGGTGACAACAGCACCGCGATGGTTGCTGGAGTCGTATATTCCAGGCGATTTTATTCATCGTCCTCGCGGTTTTGATGTGGGAGTTATCCAGTCGGATAGCTTGAATATGGATAAAGCTGCTACCCTGGAAAAACTGCGGGAAATAATGGACAAGCAGCAATCTATTGTGGCGGGGGAAGCTAGTTTTATTCGGCAAAACCGAATCAGCTTAATGCTGGCAGATATTCCACCTTTGGCAGCAGTTATTGCCAAAGCTGCTGGGATACCATGTTGGATGATGAGCAATTTTGGTTGGGATTTTATATATGGTGATTGGGGGGGAGAATTTATCGAAATTGCTGATTGGATTGGCGAATGTTTTAGTAAGTGCGATCGCTTATTTCGCTTACCTCTCCACGAACCGATGAGTGCCTTTCCAGTTATCGATGATGTGGGTCTAACTGGCGGTTCGCCCCGATACAATTTAGACGAACTACGCACTCGCTTTAATATAACTGCATCACCAGAAAAAACGATTCTATTCACATTTGGCGGTTTGGGTTTGCAACAAATTCCTTACGAAAACGTACTCAAATTTCCCGACTGGCAATTTATCAGTTTCGATCGCGATCTACCCGATTTTCCTAATTTACTGCCAATTGACGGTGGCGAGTGCCGTCCGGTCGATGTGATGCCTTTATGCGGACGGGTAATTTCCAAACCGGGATACAGCACCTTTTCCGAAGCTTTGCGACTTGATGTTCCGATTGTTACCCTAACGCGAGAAGGTTTTGCCGAATCGCCTTTACTCATAGAAGGAATTCAAAATTACGGTTATCATCAAATTATCAGCCCATCTGAGTTTTTTGAGGGCGGTTGGGGATTTCTGCACGAACCCCTAAAACCACCCCGTCAAACTCAGTCGTTACCGAAAGACGGTACGGAAGCGATCGCACAAGAAATAGTCAACTACTTACAAAATAATTAATTGCCCAAACTATGACTTGTCACCAACAATTACTTACCATTAAAACAGCAGGTAAATCATTGTGCAACATTACCGCCAAAGTGGAAAATATAGTTGCTGAATCTGGCATAAAAACTGGGCTTTGTACCTTGTTTATGCGTCATACTTCGGCTAGTTTGCTGATTCAAGAAAATGCCGACCCGGATGTTCTACTAGATTTGGAAAAATTCTTTGCTAAGCTAGTACCGGAGGATAGTCAACGCTATATTCATAATGCTGAAGGCCCTGATGATATGCCCGCCCACATTCGCACAGCCCTGACCAAAACATCGGAACAAATACCTATTTCTCAAGGCGAATTGGTGCTAGGTACTTGGCAGGGAATTTACATTTGGGAACATCGCCAGCGAGGTCATATTCGGGAAGTATTTATACACATCACGGGGTACTGAGATAGTATATAACTCAACTTGAAAGCGCATAGCTGATGCGATCGGCTAAATTCTTTGTTGGTTTAGTTTATATTTTTTCACTAAAGTATATATAAAGCGATTTGAATTATCTCAGCATAAAGTTTTTGTGTTGTTTTCTTGACAATCTACCTGGGTAGCCTCTGAAGAGATTTTTGTTGAAAAATAATTTAATATTGCGGATTTATAAAAGAAAGAGTAAGCTGTTGGGCATTTAAATTTAATTATTGGGAAACAGAAGAAGTAGCTCTAATCCTCTCCCCTGCCCCCCTGCCCCCCTGCCCCCCTGCAATCTCAATAACTAATTTAGATGCGTGACAGCTTATTAATGGTAGCAGCATAGGTAACTCTTGTAGTTGCTGACGATCGAGCTTTATGTTGCTATTTTTTAGAAAAATGGGAAAAATATAAACACAGTCAGATTAGTCAGAGGTAATCAAGCTGAAAATAAAATATTAAGAAATTTGTATTAGTGCAGAGTTTTGTATAGTTTTTGACAAAAAATATTGCTTTAAATATTGAACTAGATTTATGAGGTAAAAAATGATTCTTAAGAGTGGAAAATTAGAAAAGTTAGGCGAGTACAAACGGATAGAAACAAAGATATCTGGGAATTTTTTCCGGCATTTAGTTTGTATATTCGATAAAAACGGCTACTTCCAGCACGTCAATACCAGATGGGAAAAAACGCTGGGTTTTAGTAGGGAAGAACTTTTGGGAAAAGCAGCGATCGAATTCGTCCACCCCGAAGATCGAGAAGTCACCCTAGCGGCAGCAAAAAAGCTCTCAAAAGGCGTCAATTCCATCTATTTTGAAAATCGCTACCTCTGCAAAGACGGCAGTTATAAGTGGCTGATGTGGACGGGAGCCGAGTTGACAGCAGATGGTTCGGCATATGCAATAGCTTACGACATCACCGATCGCAAGCACATCGAGAGGGCGCTGCGGGAGAGCGAAGAACGCTACCAAACATTAACAGAAGTATCTCCAGTCGGAATATTCCACACCGATGCGGAAGGACGCTACTTATACGTCAACGATCGAATGCGCGATATCGCAGGGTTAACTCCCAGAGAGGCGCTGGGACAGGGTTGGTTAAAAGCTATACATCCGGAAGATCGCGATCGCGTTTTGCAACAGTGGCAGCAAGCTGTAAAAGCCGAGTTGCGGTTTAGCTCAGAATACCGTTTTCAACATTCCGATGGTACGACAATCTGGGTATTCGGTCAAGCAGCTGTGCAGCAAAATAGCGCGGGAGAGATTAAAGGTTATATAGGGACAATCACCGACATCAGCGATCGCAAGCGAACTGAAGAAGCACTGCGGGAAAGCGAACAACAGTTACAAGCTATCCTCGATAATTCTCCCGCAGTTATCTTCGCCAAAGACACTCAAGGGCGATATATTTTCTCTAACCAACGACATGAAAAGTTATTTGGAGTAAGTCGAAAACACATCGAAGGTAAAACGGACTACGATATTTTACCCCGCGAGATCGCGGACACATTTCGCGAGAGCGATAGCAAAGTACTTGAAACCGGAACTCCTTTAGAATGGGAAGAACTCGTTCCACAACAAGATGGCATACACACTTACATTGCCAGCAAGTTTCCTTTGTACGACGCGACAGGAGTTCTCTACGCAGTCTGCGGCGTCGCCACCGATATAACAGAACGCAAACGAGCGGAACAAGAGCGTTTGGAATTAGCCGATCGCATTCAATTACTTCTAGAATCAACAGGCGAAGGTATCTACGCAATCGATTTAGAAGGACGTTGTACCTTAATTAACAAAGCAGCAGCACAGATGCTGGGATATAAACCCGAAGAACTTTTGGGTAAAGATATGCACGAGTTAATCCACCACACTCACAGCGATGGCTCCGCATATCCCAGTTCTGAATGTCCCATCTTTTGTGCTTTTTACAAAAGAATAGGTTGCCGCGTGGATAACGAAGTTTTTTGGCGGCGGGACGGCACAACTTTTCCTGTCGAATATTCATCCTATCCAATCCTAGATGGAGAAGTAATCAAAGGTGCTGTAATAGTTTTCATTGATATCACAGAAAGAACACAAGCACAGGCAGAACTGTACAAAACACAAAAACGATGGGAACATCTTGTGAATGCAAGTCCGGCAGTTATCTACAGTTGCAAAACTAATGATGATTTTGGCGCTACCTTTGTCAGTCAAAATGTCACAATGCAGATGGGTTACGAACCGAAAGATTTTTTAGAAGATTCCCACTTCTGGCTAAGTCATATTCATCCAGAAGATACCCCTCGCGTATTGGAGGGAATGGCGCATTTCTTTGAGCGGGATTATGACTGCAAGGAATACCGCTTCCTCCACAAAGATGGCACCTACCGATGGATGCACGATGAAGTGAGAGCGATCCGAGACAATGAGGGGAATCTGCTGGAGTTAATCGGTTTCTGGCAAGAAATTACCGATCGCAAACAAGCAGAGCTAGCTCTCAAACAGCTTAACGAAACTTTAGAAAGTCGCGTGCAAGAGCGCACTGCTGAATTAAGAAATGTCATTCAGCAGTTGGAAGCAGAAATAGTCGATCGCCAGCGAGTACAAGAAGCACTGGAAACAGCAAAAAAAGATGTCGAAATTGGCAATAACCTCTTAAATTCGGTCATTGAAGGCACAGCAAATCCTATTTTTGTTAAGGATCTTGAAGGTCGTTATGTGATGATCAACTCTGCCGGAGCCAGCGTTTTCGGAAGATCTATAGAACAAATAATAGGTAAGAAAGATCTTGAGTTGCTCCCGCCTAAAATAGCACGTAAACTCATCCAAACAGATAGACGCATTATCCGAGCCGGTCAAACGGAGAGATTAGAGGAACTTTTAGTAGTTAACGGCATTACCAGAACTTATTTTTCTACAAAATGCCCTTACCGTAACCCAGAAGGAAAAATCGTCGGGGTTATTGGCGTGACCCAGGACATTACCGATCGCAAGCTCTCAGAGAAAAAATTGCGCCAAACTACAGCAGAATTAAAGACTATTTTGCAAGCACTGCCTGACTTATATTTCCGTCTTGCTAGCGATGGAACGATTTTAGATTACATGGCCGGACACTCTCAGGATATTTACGCGCCACGGGAAGTTTTTTTGGGAAAACGGATTGAAAATATCTTACCACGAAAAGTTGCACAAAAATTACAAGACGCAATTACTGAATTACGCCAAACTCACTCATTAGTTACCATTGAATATTCCTTACCGATAGCGCAAGGAGAATGCTTTTACGAAGCAAGGCTATTGCCGTTACTGGAAGATGAAACGATCGCGATCGTTCGGGATATTAGCGCTCGCAAACGTTCGGAGGAAGCCTTGCGACGCAGCGAAGAACTCTACAGCACCCTCGCCCGCAATTTTCCCAAAGGTTCGGTAGCTTTATTTAACCGCGACTTGCGCTACATCCTGGCGGACGGAACCGAACTAGCGGCGATCGGACTTTCAAAAGAGTTAATCGAAGGCAAAACACTTTGGGAAGTATGGCCACCGGAAATTTCCAGTCGCCTCGAATCAATGTATCGAGCGGCACTCGCTGGCACTGAGACAGTTTCTGAAATGCCTTATGGCGATAGAACCTATCTGTTGCAAATTTTACCAGTCACCAATCGGAAGGGAGAAATCTTCGCAGGCATGATTTTACTCCAAAACATCACCGATCGCAAGGTCGCAGAAGAAGCGTTGCGGCAGTCGGAAGAGCAATTCAGGCAACTTTACACCCAAGCCCAACATTCCGCTCAACAAGCTGAAGAAAAAGCTTACCAGCTAGAACAAACTTTGCACCAATTAAAACAAACTCAAGCGCAGCTAGTTCAAAGCGAAAAAATGTCCAGTTTGGGACAGATGGTGGCCGGTGTCGCTCACGAAATCAACAACCCCGTCAACTTTATTTACGGCAATCTCAGTCATGCCGATCGGTATATCCAAGACTTGTTAAACTTGTTACACTGTTACCATCAGCACTATCCCATTCCAGCAGCAGAAATTCAAGCATTGGCAGAAGAGATCGACCTCGACTTTTTGCTGGAAGACCTCCCCAAAATCCTGAATTCGATGAAAATAGGAGCCAATCGCATCCGCGAAATTGTCCTGAGTTTGCGGAATTTCTCCCGTCTCGACGAAGCCGACATGAAAACGGTGGATATCCACGAGGGGATTGAGAATACGCTGCTAATCTTGCACAACCGCTTGAAAGCGAAATTAGATTATCCTGCCATAGAAGTAGTTAAAGTTTACGGCAATTTGCCCCCAGTAGAATGCTATGCAGGTCAACTGAATCAGGTGTTTATGAATATCCTCAATAACGCCATTGACGCCCTGGAAAATCAACCCGCTCCTCGAAAGATCGAGATTCACACTGAAATCGTCACCACTCAGAAGTTGGCGACTGATGACACAAAACAACGCATACTCGATAAAGTAGCCATTAGAGTGCGAGACAATGGCCCAGGTATGACAGAAGCCGTCAAAGCTCGTTTGTTTGACCCGTTCTTTACGACCAAACCCGTAGGCAAGGGTACCGGTTTGGGTTTATCGATTAGCTATCAAATTGTGGTAGAAAAACACCGTGGAGTATTAAACTGTCTTTCGGAACCAGGGCAAGGCTCGGAGTTCAGCATTGAAATCCCCGTAGCGCAAAATAAAGGCTAAATTAGGAAAGGCACAGGGGCTGAGAAGCTGAGCAATTCATTAACTCAAAAGTCAAAAAATATGGCGAACCAAATTGGAAAAATGGCAAATATAAAACCAAAAAAAGTTAATTTATTTTTTTGGCTTTTGACTTTTGAATTTTTACTTTTAACTTCCCTAGCAGCACCTGCTGTAGCAGTCGATCGCTTGAAGCTGCGCCTTGGCCCATTTGAGCAGTCGGTAAGAGTAGCAGATTTAGATCGGTTTGCCAAAACGGGAGAGTTATCTGCTGCTTTGAAACCTTTCTCTTTTCTGCTGACTTCCAGCGTGCGAGAAGCTTTTTCTCAACGTCTGCAACTCGACCCCAACCTAACAGATAAATTTATCGAAAATTGGTTGCGATCGCCCATGTCAGAGCCGTTACTCAGAGCTTTGAAACGTGCTATACCCGACTTCAGTATCGAGCAAATTCAAGCTGCCATAGCCGTAGCAGCACGACAAGCAAACGGTATCACCTTAATCGGAATTCTGCGATCGCTACCTGGTGAAACCGTGACAGTAGATGCGACTGAGGCGATCGCTGTCGCCCTTCAATTTAACCCCTCCTATTGGCAAAGTCACGCTCTTGGCCCTTTATTAGAACGGGAACTAACTGTCGAAACCTCCCCCTTTCGCGCATCTGTTGACCCAGCAGCCCCAGGTGAAGAGCGCGTAATCAAAAAAACCCTAACTTTTGAGGATCGACAACGCGATCGCACCATTCCTGTAGATATTTATTACAGCGATAATTCCACTGGTTCTCTCGTCGTAATGTCTCACGGCTTTGGTGCCGATCGCACCTTTTTAGAATATTTGGCTCGTCACTTAGCTTCCCACGGCATTGTCGTTGCATCTATCGAGCATCCCGGTAGTAACTATACTTCCGTATCGAGAGCATCTGTGAGCGGTGAACCCAGCAGTTTAATACCGCCCAGCGAATTTATCGATCGACCTAAAGATGTCAGCTTTTTATTAGATGAACTGGCCAAAATAAATGAGAGACCTGGTGCATTACAGGGCAAAATTAACACTCAAAAAGTAACTGCGATCGGTCATTCTTTAGGAGGTTACACTGCTTTAGCTTTGGGTGGAGCCGAAGTTAATTTAGATTATTTACGGCAAGCTTGTAAATCTATGTTTGCTATCGATTCAAATAGAAGTTCTGGAAATAGTAGAAACAGGGAAAATCTGTCTTTAAATTCTCCTTTACTACCTTCTCCAGGTGAGTGGTTGCAGTGCGCCGCCGCCGAGCTGCCCGATCGCAAACTGCAATTACGGGACGATCGCATAGCAGCTGCGATCGCGCTCAACCCCCTCATCGGTCAACTGTTTGGCCCTTCTCGCCCCAGTCAGGGAAACAGCGGTCTGAGGAAGGTCGTCATTCCCACCATGATTTTAGCCAGCACCGAAGATGCCTTTACACCTGCGATCGCACATCAGCTGCAACCTTTTACCCAGCTTGGCAGTACGAAATATCTTTTAACAGCAATTGGCGCTACTCATTTAAGCGTTGGCAACCCAGGCAATTACGGTAGAAATACTCTACTGAGAGAGCGAATTGGAGAAGAAGCCGAACCTTTGCGTCAAGTGGTTAAAGGTACGACGTTAGCTTTCATCAAACAGCTGACCCCGGAAGCAAAAAACTACGAACCGTTTTTGACACCAGCTTATGCCCAATCTCTCTCTACCTCGCAATTACCTTTGCGGCTAAATGCAGAGCTACCTGCGATTGTCTTTCAGTGGCTGAATTTAGCAGCTGTCTTGTAGGAAATTATAAATTTTATCTTCAGGAAAGCCTCGGTTGGGTTAAGCTCTAGCAAAATCCAACTTAAATTTACTTTCCCCGTTCTGTATCGGCTAATTTTAAAATCAGCACTTTGGCCTTGAAATACTGATTTTTATTAGTTATATTAACAGAAACAAGGCTATAATTTTAGCATAAATATTTTATTATATTAATTATAAAAATTTGATTGTAAATTTCCTTTAGCTAAATACTTTTAGACTAGAACAAGGTCGATCGCTTGCGCTAGCAGGCGACGTAGATTTGACGGGGTGCGAAGTAGAGCCAGAAAATCTGGTTAAGGAAATCATGCAACTCAAACAAGCTAACCCGGAATCAGTCAAATACTCAAACGAAGCAGTCGTCTGCCGCTACATTAACGAGCCAGAACGGATAGAAGATCGCCTGCGCCTGCTAGAGCAAGCGATCGACGCCTGTAGCGTCGGGGTGGTGATTAGCGACTGTTCCTTGCCAGATAGACCGATTATTTATTGCAATCGTGCATTTGAAAGGATCGCCGGCTATTCGGCCCAGGAAGTAATCGGACGCAACTGTCGTTTTTTACAGGGTCAGGAAACCGATCCGGCTGCCTTGGCCCAAATTCGCGCTTGCCTCAGCGAAGGCCGCAACTGTCAGGTAATTTTAAAGAATTACCGCAAAGATGGCACCACCTTTTGGAACGAGCTGACAATTTCACCAGTGCGGAATTCCGAAGGTCAGGTGACTCACTTTATCGGCGTGCAGAACGATATTACCTCCCGCAAGCAAGCTCAGGAAGAGCGCGATCGATTTTTTACCCTATCGCTCGATATGCTGTGCGTTGCGGGTTTCGACGGCTACTTCAAACAAGTGAATCCAGCTTGGGAAAAAACACTTGGTTTCAGCCAAGAAGAACTTCTAGCGAAACCTTTTATTGAATTTGTCCATCCTCACGATCGCGAAGGAACTCTGCTTGAATTGGAAAAAATATCTCAAGGAGCTGACACAATAGCCTTTGAAAATCGCTATCTTTGCAAAGATGGTTCTTATAAATGGTTATCCTGGAATGGTATTTCTATTCCCGAACAGGAATTGTGTTATGCTAACGCTCGCGATATAACCGATCGCAAACAGCTCGAAGCAGCACGCGCATCTACAGAAGCAGCACTAAGAGCTTCTGAGGCAAAATTTCAAAAGCTGGTAGCCAATGTGCCCGGAGTTATCTATCAATTTCGATTGCGGCCAGATGGCTCATTCTGTTTTCCCTACATCAGCTCCGGTTTGAGAGAAATTTACGAACTCGAACCACAAGCAGTTCAAGACAACGTGCAGCTGATGTTTGCTAGCGTTCCTCCAGAAGATCGAGAACACTTCAACGAGTTAATTGGTGTTTCTGCCCAACAGCTTCAACCTTGGCGCTGGGAGGGGCGCTGCATGACTCCATCGGGAAAAATTAAGTGGATACAAGGTGCTGCCCGTCCGGAAAAGTTAGACAATGGGGAAATTCTTTGGGATGGATTGCTGATGGATATTAGCGATCGCAAAGAAGCGGAAGAAGCTTTACGTCGCTCAGAGGAACAATTGCGCCAAAAAGCCTCCGAGCTGCAAGCAGCTTTGCTCGAATTGCAAAGAACTCAAACTCAATTGATTCAGAACGAAAAAATGTCCTCTTTGGGTCAGATGGTCGCCGGTGTCGCTCACGAAATTAATAATCCGGTTAGCTTTATTTATGGTAACCTTATCCCGGCGAGCGACTATCTGCAAGATTTGTTAGAGCTAATCGAACTTTATCAAAAACATTACCCCGAACCAGTACCCGCAATTCAGCAGTTAGCCGCCGCTATTGACCTCGACTTTTTGACCGGGGATCTGCCCAAAATGCTCGGTTCGATGAAAGTGGGGGCAGAACGCATTCGCGAGATTGTCCTCAGCTTACGGAATTTTTCTCGCTTAGATGAAGCAGAAATGAAGCCGGTCGATCTTCACGAAGGTCTCGATAATACCTTGTTAATATTGCAGCATCGACTGCATTCTCAGACAGTAACTTGGGAAAAAAACAGCGGACATTCCGGTATTGAGGTAATTAAAGAATACGGCAAACTGCCTTTAGTCGAGTGTTATGCTGGGCAAATAAATCAGGTATTTATGAATATTATCGGCAATGCGATTGACTCTTTGGAGTCACGCTTCGCGATCGACGCCCTTGAAGAGGCAGAAGAACAGAGGGACAAAGGGGTACAAATGAGTAAATTTTCCCCCGCGCCTTGTATTCGGATTCGCACTTACGTCTCATCTGACACCTGCCGCGCTGTGATTCGCATTTCTGATAATGGCCCAGGTATAGCAGAAGATGTCAAAATGCGTTTGTTCGATCCGTTTTTCACGACTAAACCTGTCGGTAAAGGTACTGGTTTGGGCTTAGCGATCGCCTATCAAATTGTTGTCGAAAAACATGGAGGTTTTTTAAAGTGTATTTCCACACCAGGGTCAGGAGCCGAATTCTGCATTGAAATTCCCATTTGTCAATAGCTGCTTTTCCAGATAACTTGGCAAAAGTTTAGCAGGAGAAATTGTTTATGGAAGCGATATTCGCCGCTATTGCCTTACTGACGATCGGTTACTTAATAGGTTCGGTCAAAATAATCAATCAAGGATATGAAGCTTTGGTAGAGCGCTTGGGCAAATACATTGCTACGCTGAAACCGGGTGTTAATTTCATAGTTCCTTTCCTTGACACGATAGTTTGCGAGGAGACTACACGGGAGCGAGTTCTGGATATTCCTCCCCAGGAAGCAATTACTAAAGATAATGTTTCTCTCAAAGCCGATGCTGTTGTGTATTGGCGGATTTTGGATTTGAAAAGAGCTTATTACGCTATTGATGATGTTGAGGAGGCAATTCAAAACCTGGTTTTGACAATGTTGCGTTCTGAAATCGGTCAGATGGAATTAAACGAGACTTTTTCCGGAAGAAAGGAAATCAATCAAGCGCTGTTGCAGGAATTGGACGAAGCAACAGAACCTTGGGGTGTCAAGGTTACTCGCGTGGAAATTCGCGATATTATACCAGCGCCAAAGGTTCTCGAATCGATGCAACAAGAGAAAGCTGCTGAAATCAAAAAACACGCCGCTATTTTAGAGGCTGAAGCTACTTTAGAATATATGAAACGACTTTCGGAAGCTTTGCGATCGCAACCTAACAGTAAGGAAGTTTTGCAGTTTTTGTTAGCCCAAAGATTTGTCGATGCTAACTTTAGACTGGGTGAAAGTCCTAATTCCAAAATTCTGTTTATGGACCCGAAAGCGATGACAGAAGCTCTGGCAGAGTTGCTAAATTCTCACAATGAAAATGAGGAGAGAAAACAGAAATAGCGCGTCGGGAAGTCAAAAATCAAAAGTCAAAAGTAAAAACTTAAAAGTCAAAAACGACATAAAAAATTCAATCCAAAATCCAAAATCCAAAATCTAAAATCGAAAGATGGCATCGGCGACGCGACAAACATCTCGCATTTCTTTAACATCGTGAACGCGCAGGATGTCAGCACCAAAAGCAATAGCACCGCAACAAGCGGCACCGGTTCCCCATACTCTCTGTTTGGGGTCTGGTCGATCGAGAATATGTCCGATAAAGCTTTTGCGGGATGGCCCGACTAAAATCGGGCAGCCCAGAGCGCGAAATTCGGCTAATCTTCGCAAAATTTCTATGTTTTGCTGATAAGTTTTAGCAAAGCCAATACCCGGATCGATGATAATTTTCTCTCGTTTAATTCCAGCTGCGATCGCATCTGCAATTCGACTTGCCAAAAATTCGTAAATTTCCCCAATCAAATCTCGATAATCAGTCATCTGCTGCATAGTTTGCGGCGTACCCCGAATGTGCATCAACACAATTGGAACGCCCAATTGTGCTACTGTCGGCAACATTTCCGGGTCGAAAGTCGCAGCAGAAATATCATTAATTATATCTGCACCAGCTGCAACCGCAGCCTTGGCTACAGCTGCTTTTGTAGTATCGACAGAAATCCGTATTGTGGGATGGGCATCTTGCCCGTCCCGTAAAGCTTGCACGATCGGTACTACTCTGTCAAGTTCTTCTTGTAAAGATATTTCAGCAGAGCCAGGGCGAGTTGATTGACCGCCGATATCGAGAATATCGGCACCAGCTGCGATTAAATATCGAGCTTGTGCCAAAGCATCTGCGAGAGTATCGAACTCTCCCCCATCGCTAAAGCTATCTGGCGTCACATTGAGAACGCCCATCAGATATGTACGATCGCCCCAATTGAACATAGTTTAAAAGTCAAAAGTCAAAACTCAAAAGTCAAAAGTCATTTAGACATGATGACTTTTGACCGATGACCGAGGACGAATGGCACTAAGATAAGCTGAATCTAGATCCCCGACTTCTTGAAGAAGTCGGGGATCTGAGCAGCAACTTTTGCTTTTTGTAACTGCCATTCGAGCCAGAACAATTATTTGTAATTAACAATGCGAGCAAAACTGGCAGGTTGCAAACTCGCACCTCCGACGAGAACGCCATCAATGTCTGACTGAGCCATAATTTCATCGATGTTATCCGGCTTGACAGAACCGCCATATTGAATGGGAACATCGGGATTAGTTAGCTGGCTGCGAATCAAGCCGATCACGCGGTTGGCTTCTTTTGTCTCGCAGGTGTCGCCGGTGCCGATCGCCCAAATCGGTTCGTAGGCGATGACGAGATTGTGTTGATCTACGCCAATCAAATCTTTTTCCAACTGACCGACGATCAGGGATTCGGTTTCGCCCGCGTCTCGTTGCTGCTTGCTTTCGCCCACGCATAGAATGGGCGTAAGGCCGTGACTCTGCGCTGCTAGGAGCCGTTTGTTGACAGTTTCATCGGTTTCGCCAAAGTATTGACGCCGTTCGCTGTGACCGATGATGACGTAACGCACTCCAATTTCAAGGAGCATTGGGGCGGCAATTTCCCCTGTGTAGGCTCCAGCATCTTCCCAGTGGACGTTTTGGGCACCCAGCTGCACGCGGCTACCGTGCAAACTTTTGGACATGATGCCCAAGTCGGTGAAAGGAGCGCACAGCACAATTTCCCGTTCTTCCGGGGTTTCTTCCAAGCTTGACATGAATCCTTGCAAGAACTCCAGGGCTTCTGCCTGGGTCTTGTACATTTTCCAGTTGCCAGCGATGACGGTTTTTCGCACGGGTACTCTGAAGAGACGAACAATAAACGTAAACAACAGTTTAAGGCTTTTGGGCGATCGTTTTGCGCCTGCGTCCTCAGATCGGCCTCAGACTTGCGTTATAGATCGATACAATGAGGGTTTGGGCCTCTGACGCACCCTACTCTCTGTGCCAGTTGCGTAACTCCTAAGAACTTTAGGTTTCCACAGCAAATTCTTCTGGGTCAACTCCCCAATTCACCCAAGCAATTGCTTCCCGCGCTGAGTTAACGCTAGGCGGTACGCGCAACATATGAACGTATCCGGTGCTTGGACAAGTCATCTTCAACAGATAAACAGGTTCAACATCTATACTTTCTTCTATACCTAGCAAAACATATTCTCGCCAATAATCTAACTCGACTGCCTGCAATTCCTGGCAGATCCGATCGTAGCCAATCCCTTGAATTAATACGCGGCGTAGTTCGGCGTTATCTTCTTCTAAAATCCATTGCGATCTCCATTCTTTCAGGTGGCATTCACCGTATTTTTCTGGTAATCTCACACCATGATAGGCGTAAACGTTAAATTCTTTGTAGGCGATCGCGGGTTTACCTTCCGCGTGTAACCTGCTTTCATTATCTAAGGCAATCGCTTTAGGTTTGGGCGTAGCAATAGCAATATGTTTAAAATCCCACCACAGAGCGCAGTGTTTGGCAGCTTCCCACATACCTTTGACTTTTGAACAATCTACTCCTATTGTTTGTAAGTATTCATAAAAAGCTAGGTATTGTACTTGAGATATCCCGTTAGAGCCTATATACAAATTCGACTCGATAAAATTTCGGTTATTTTCAAACAAGTCTTCATCTATGGCATCCCAAACCGCACCCAAAATTTCATGTGTAATAATCTCAATATTTCGCAACTTTGAGTGTAAAATATTTATGAGGCGTATTTCTACAGAACGTTCTATAGCAAAATAAATTATTATCTTTTCCAATTTTAGCCAGATATTGTAGTTAATAAAACCCTCCCGCAGGCTATATCGGTTAGCGACCATCCAATTAACCGCAGCTAGAGGATTATCGAACCACAAAATTTGCTGAGGAGGTTTTAACCCTAAGTACACATATGCAAGAACAATCGCTTCCTCTGCTTTTTGTTTGTCTGTAGGTGAAGTATCTAAAGCAATCTTTACCCACTTATCTCCAATAAGAGGTATTAATGTTTCTTGTTCGGAGGTGAGTTCAGTTATTCTGTTTTGGGACATATAAATTTAGAATTTAATTGTTAAGGATTGCCCGTTAACTGTTAATACCTAGTTGCATTTATAGAGCTAAATTTCTATCTTCTCTACTTCTCTGCTGTGACAATCTGGTATCTTTAAAGGTTCGGTATAATAGCCAACAGTCAGCTATTTCGATTTATTTATATTTTGCTTTGGGAAATTTGTTAGCGATTTTATTACAAGTAATTGGAAATCATACTTGGTAATAGGTAATTGATAATTGTTTTTTTACCCGTTACCCATTACCCAAGTTGGAATTAGCTGACCCTGAAAAGCATCGCAATTAGCTGCTAGCTAATTCTCGATCGCGTCAAGCTACTTCTTATTCAGACCGCCGCTAGCACGAGCTGCCGCTGCTTCATCCGGATGAATTCCCAAGCGTGTGAGATTGATGCGTCCCTTGCTGTCAATTTCGCGCACTTTGACAATCACTTCATCGCCTACTGCCACTTCATCTTCCACTTTACCGACGCGGTAGTCTGCCAGTTGGGAAATGTGAATCATTCCTTCCTTACCTGGGAGAAACTCGACAAAGGCTCCGATCGGGATAATGCGAGTAACGCGACCGGCGTAGACATCGCCTTCGTTCAGCTTGCGGGTCATGTTAAAGACAATACTGCGGGCACGTTCTGCCTTATCTACATCTACGGCAGAAATAGTCACCGTACCATCATCTTCGATGTCAATTTTGGCTCCGGTTTCTTCGGTAATACCTTTGATTGTCTTGCCACCAGGGCCGATCACGATGCCGATCAAATCTGGATCGATCTTAACGGTGAGCAGACGTGGGGCAAAAGGCGACATTTCGGTGCGCGGTTTTTCCAGCGCCGCCAGCATTTTTTCCAAGATATGCAGTCGTGCCGGACGAGCTTGATTGATGGCTTTGGCGATCGTATCCATTGATAGACCGTTGATTTTCATGTCCATCTGCAAAGCAGTGACGCCGGTATCGGTGCCCGCTACTTTGAAGTCCATGTCGCCCAAGAAATCTTCGATACCTTGAATATCAGTGAGAATGCGGACTTCATCGCCTTCTTTAATTAAGCCCATTGCCGCACCGCTGACCGGTTTGGTGATGGGAACGCCAGCATCCATTAAAGCTAAAGTGGAACCGCAAACAGAACCCATTGAGGTGGAACCGTTGGAGGATAGGATTTCCGACACTACGCGGATGACGTAGGGGAATACCTCTTTCGGCGGCAATACCGGCACCAATGCTCGTTCTGCCAAAGCACCGTGACCGATTTCGCGGCGTCCGGGGGCACGTAACGGTTTGGTTTCTCCTACTGAGTAGGGCGGAAAGTTGTAGTGGTGCAGGTAACGCTTGGCATCTTCTGGGTGCAAGTCATCTGCCATTTCTTGGGCATCGCCGGGAGTTCCCAAGGTGACGGCGGATAAAACTTGCGTTTGTCCTCTGTTAAATAAGCCGCTGCCGTGGACTCGTCGTGGTAGCAATCCGACGCGACAGGAAACAGGTCGCACTTCGTCGAGTTTGCGACCGTCAACGCGGACGCCATCTTCGACGATCTGACGGCGCATCATCTTCTTAGTGATATCTTTGAAGACGTTGCCCAGGGCTTTGCTTTCAGTGGCGGTAATGAGGCGCAGGGGGTCTTCTTCTGGGAGTTCTGCGATCGCAGTTTCTACACTTGCTTTGATTTCATCGAGTGCTAGGTCGCGAGCTGATTTGTCCAACTCGAATTGAGATAGGATGTTTTTGATCGGTTCGCTCACGCGATCGCGAATAAAGTTTTCCAGTGTTGCGTCTACTTCCGGTGCCGCTTCTTGGGTCAGTTCGATACCCAATTCTTTCATCAATTCTTGCTGGGCTGCAATCAGATCCCTGACTGCTTCGTAACCGAAGTCGATCGCTTCTATTATGTCAGCTTCGGGCAGTTCGTTTGCCCCCGCTTCTACCATGATTACGCCTTCTGGAGACCCTGCTACCACTAAGTCCAAATCTCCAGCTTCCATCTCTGCGTAGGTGGGATTAATAATAAAGTCATCTCCTACCAATCCCACGCGCACCGCTGCCATTGGCCCGTTAAACGGGATCTTTGCCAATAGTACCGCTACGGAAGCGCCAGTCACAGCCAGCACATCGGGCGGTACTTGCTCATCCATCGATAATGTTGTGGCTACAATTTGGATGTCATCTCGCAGCCAACTGGGAAATAGAGGTCGTAGGGGGCGATCGATCAGACGGCTTGTGAGAACTACTTTTTCTGGCGGACGACCTTCGCGTCGCAAGAAACCGCCTGGAATTCTACCCGCAGCATACATTCTTTCTTCGTAATCTACCAATAAAGGGAGAAAATCTATATTTTCTCTTGCTTTTGAGCGGGTAGCAGTTACTAATACGCTTGTATCCCCGGATTGAATTAATACCGAACCATCGGCCTGTTGTGCAAGGAGGCCAACCTTTAGTCTAATATCCCTTCCGTCAAAGGATATTGATTTGTCTATCTCTACCATTCGGTCCTGCTCTATCACAATTCTTTATCTGTGGCAATCCTAGCACTGATACACCAGTGCTGTTCTCAGACTTTCTAGGGTTTGGGGCGATGTGAGGGGCTTAGGAGTTCGAGAAACCGGATTTTTGACAAAAACTCGGTTTCTGGCCAAGGCAACCCCGAATTGCATCAATTTGGCGCACTACTAGACAAGCCATTCGGTGAATGCCCCTAATAGTCTGGAATTAACGATTATGCCACAAATTGAGGCAGTAAAACTTGTCGCTGGGCGTCGGGGCTGGGGGATGAAAGGCTGACAAATCTTGTGTTTGCCGGAATTAAGAACGTCCTGACTGACTTTTATTCTTTTTTTATTTTTCAGGCTAAATCAGGGCATAGGTTTGCGGAGCGTCACTCTGGGGCAATTTTCCCGATCCGCTAACCCGCCTACAGACTAGAGCGCCAAGCTCGCCAGCTAGGTTGTACAATAAATTCATTGCACAACTCTTTTTTTTGGAGATAATTTTAACCTTTTTTCCCAATACTCTATTATAACTCTATGCGAGCGAAATTTTTTAATAAATAATGATAAATACTTGCCATTTACAAAAATTCGCCACAAATCTCAGCTTTAAGTATTAAATTAGTTATTAAAAATAAGCAATTAACAATTGCTAACATCGTTCAACTAAGGCAATAACTGAGCAGTTTATAAATGGCAGTTTTACACGGTAACTGGTTACCTCAAACTCAGGGTGGTTATCTATTTATTTGGGGAGAAACTTGGCGTAGAATCGCGGCTGAGGCGTCTTCTCAACTTGGCGGAGTATCGCTTCATCCATTGGCGATGACTCCAGACGAGCTGACCGCCTACTTGAAATCTTTACCGCATCTAAGCGGTGTCTTACCGGTTGATGCACTCGTTACAGAAGAAGGTTCCCCTAAAAAAGGTAGAGGCGCTAAAAGGCAGAGCCAAGAAACGATCGCAGAAAACAGAAATCATCTTTCATCTTCGTGGCGCAAGCACTCGCAAGTGTTGGCATTACCCACTCATATTTCCGAAGATAATCAAGGCGCAATTTTACCAGTACATTCCGCGACCGAAGTCTCAGAAACTACAGATGAGAGAACACCCCTTTTATATCCTTGGCAAGTCGAAGGGTTTTGTTTGAACGAACGAGAGGCGATCGCATTTTTAACTGCTCTCCCCCTCGGTTCCGTCAACGAATCCGATTCGTTTTTGGGCAGAGATTTGCGGTTTTGGTCGCATATCGCCCGTTGGAGTGTCGATTTACTGGCAAGGTGTAAATTTTTACCAGGATTAAAGAGAGACGATCGCTCTGCCGTTGCTAGCTGGCAACCCGTTCTCGATAGTGCCGCCGATCGCGCTCGTTTGCAAAGATTTGCTCAGGAAATGCCAGCCGCTTGTCGCACATATCAAAATAGTAGAGAAAGTGGAGAATCGATCGCAGTTAACCTACCCGCAGAACCCAGAGAACTGCTGCTAGCATTTTTGAGCAGCACCATTGACTCGCAAGTGCGAACTGTGGTAAAGACGAATTCCCCACCGGATACAGAACCGTTGCTGAAAGAGTGGCTGCAAGCATTGCGAAGCGAATCTGCCACCCTGACAGCAGAACCTCAAGCAACAGAACGTCTGCAAGCAACCCTCAACGCCTGGACTGCGCCGCTGCAACCATTCTTGGCCGGTCAGACTTTATTTAACACCTGCTTTAAGGTTCTTCCCCCAACATCCGGCGAGAAAGATTGGACGTTGGAATATTGCTTGCAAGCAGTTGACGACCCAGAATTTTTAGTAGATGCGACAACCATTTGGAATAATCCAGTCGAACGTCTGACTTTCCAAGGAAGGATAATAGAATTACCTCAAGAAACTTTACTCAGAGGGTTGGGATTAGCTTCTCGCTTATTGCCAATTATCGAACCCAGTTTGGAAACTCCGACTCCCCATTCTTGTCACCTCAACCCATTACAAGCTTACGAATTTATCAAAAATGGTGCTTGGCGTTTTCAAGATAGTGGATTGGGAGTAGTTTTACCGCCCAGTTTAACAAATCGGGAAGGTTGGGCAAGTCGTTTGGGATTGAGCATCAGCGCACAAAGTCCCGACATTAAAAAGAACGATCGTTTGAATTTGCAAAGTCTGCTGAATTTCAAATGGGAATTATCTATTGGCGGACAAAGACTGAACAAAAAAGAATTTGACAAGTTAGTAGCCCTCAAGACTCCCTTGGTGGAAATCAACGGGGAATGGGTAGAATTGCGACCTCAAGATATCAAAGCAGCGCAAACATTTTTTGCATCTAGAAAAGAGCAAATGTCTCTATCGCTGGAAGATGCTTTGCGCCTCAGTAGCGGCGATTCTCAGACAATTGAAAAACTGCCAGTCGTCAGTTTTGAAGCATCGGGGGCGCTACAGGAATTGATATCAACTTTAACAGGAAGTAAAAAAGTTGAGGCGATCGATCCTCCCTCTAGCTTTAAAGGAGAATTGCGTCCTTACCAAGCATTAGGTGCCGGTTGGTTAGCATTCTTGGAACGCTGGGGTTTGGGTGCGTGTCTGGCGGATGATATGGGATTGGGGAAATGCTTGAGTCCAGATTCTCTCATTTTTGTGAATGGAATGCTGCGAAAAGCAGCAGAAATTTGGGAAGCTTATTCTGAAGATGCAGAGTTCGACGGCGAGGGATTTTGGGCTACTCCCGCTGAGTCATTGCTTGTGAATGCGATCGACAATAATACAGGTCAAATTGTACTGGCTCCCATCCGACGGCTTTACCGACAGCAAGTGCAGGAAAAATTGCGGAAAGTAACGCTAAAAGATGGCAGCACGATCGCTATTACCCGTCGTCACAAATTACTGACTGATAAAGGTTGGACAAATAACCTCTTAGTAGGAGATTACGTCTGCGTACCGGGCGAGTTAGTTTGGAAAGGAAAAGCAGAAGATCCAGATCTAGTTAAGTTTCTGGCTTGGCAAATCGGCGAAGGTTACGAAATAGAGAATGGGGGAACAGTGACGATATCGCAAAAAGATATCGGGCGCTTAGAAGAATTACTCGAAATATTTGAGCGAATCGGTAAGCGCTATAACCTCAAAATCAATCATCCTGGCATCAGAATGTTTCCGGGAAAAGTTCCTGTCCTTCAGATAAACAGTCAGGCGTATCGACGATTTCTAGAAAGTAAGGGGTATCAATGGGGCAAGCGATCGCGTGACAAATCTATTCCCCCCTTTATCATGCAGGCAGATTTGAATAGCGTGCGTATTTTCCTGCGAAATTATTTCGATGCTGAATCTGCCGTAGTTGCCAGTATGCGGAGTATCGAAATCGCTACAGCATCACCCCTATTAATCCAGCAACTTTCGACACTACTCCGGCGCTTTGGTATTTGGTTAAGGATAGCAGCCAAACAAAAACGCGCTACTAATGGCACGGGAATTTTTCGTACTTATTACATTGGCACACTGGGAGGAAATAGCGCCCGCAGGTTTTTGCAAGAAATAGGATTTAGCAATCCAGACAAACAGCGAAAATTAGCAGATATTTGCGAACGGGTAAGCAACACTAATGTAGAAGGAATTCCAGCTTCAGATATAATGGCTCAGATAGTTGAGTCAACAAAGCTCCCCATACGGCATTTTGGCATCCCTAACAATGTCTATATCAACGGATCGCAGCAATTTTCGCACACCAGCTTATCGCGAGTTGTCGCTGGATTCGATCGCATCCTGAGTGGGGAAGCAGAGCAAAAATATCGGCAGCTAAAACCTTCTAAATGGACGACTCAGACCCTGGAAGCTTACGCGCAGTTAGATACACAACTGTTGAGTCTAACTAGACAAAACGTGCAATCTCTTCTGGATCGCGAAGTTTTTTATTGCCAAATCGAGTCAATTGAAGATATCGATTACGATGGCTGGGTGTACGATTTTGAGGTGAGCGAACATCACAATTTTGTTGCCAACAACATTCTTTGCCATAACACCATTCAAGCTATTGCTTTTCTACTGCATCTCAAAGAACAAGATGCACTGGAAAAACCAACACTGTTAGTTTGTCCAACTTCTGTTTTAGGTAACTGGGAACGCGAAGTTAAGAAATTTGGCCCGACGTTAAAAGTTTTGGTGCATCACGGCGATAAACGCGCAAAAGGAAAGACTTTTGCTAAAGCTGTTCAGGATAAGCATTTGGTAGTCACCAGTTATGCGCTAGCATTTCGAGATGCTAAAGATTTGCAGAGCGTTGCTTGGCAAGGTGTGGTTTTAGATGAAGCTCAAAATATCAAAAATTCGGAGGCGAAACAGTCGCAAGCGGTGCGCCAGTTGAATGCTTCATTTAGGATCGCGCTGACAGGAACGCCAGTAGAAAACAGGCTGCAAGAACTTTGGTCAATCTTGGATTTTCTCAATCCTGGGTATTTGGGACAGCGCAATTTCTTCCAGCGACGATTTGCGATTCCCATTGAAAAGTACGGGGATACAAATTCGCTGAAGACATTGCGATCGCTCGTGCAACCTTTCATCCTCCGTCGCCTCAAAACTGACCGCGAAATCATTCAGGATTTGCCAGAGAAACAGGAAATGACTGTATTTTGCGGCATGACGGCGGAACAAGCTGAATTATATCAGAAACTGGTACAAGAATCTCTGGCTGAAATTGAAGAATCATCAGGGATTCAGCGACGAGGAATGATTTTGGCTCTGCTGGTAAAGTTGAAACAAATTTGCAATCACCCAGCGCAATTTTTGAAAGAAAATAGTCTGGGTAACCAAAATCGTTCCGCCAAACTTCAGCGTTTGGAAGAAATGTTGGAGGAGTTGATTTCGGAGGGCGATCGCGCTTTAATTTTCACCCAATTTGCGGAATGGGGTAAACTGCTCAAACCGCATTTGGAGAAACAACTTGGGCGAGAAGTGCTGTTTCTATATGGTAGCACTACCAAAAATCAACGCGAGGAAATGATCGACAGATTCCAGCACGACCCCCAAGCGCCGAGAGTGCTGATTCTGTCGCTAAAAGCTGGTGGTGTCGGTCTGAATTTGACGCGAGCAAATCACGTTTTCCACTTCGATAGATGGTGGAATCCAGCCGTAGAAAATCAGGCAACAGACAGAGCATTTCGTATCGGTCAAAAGCAAAATGTACAAGTGCATAAATTTGTTTGCACTGGCACTTTGGAAGAAAAAATTCACGATTTGATTGAAAGTAAAAAAGCGCTGGCGGAACAAGTTGTAGATGCTGGCGAACAGTGGTTGACCGAACTGGATACCGACCAACTTCGCAACTTACTATTGCTCGATCGCACTGCTGTAATTGAAGAGGAGGCATAATGGTAGATAACTACACTGAAATCAGCCGCGAATGGTGGGTAGAGCAGTGGTTGGGATTGCTAGATTCCTATCGTTTCAAAAAGCGATTGGAACGTGCGCGTGTTTATGCGCGAGAAGGAAATGTCCGCAGTATAGAATTTCCAGGACAAAAAGTTTTTGCCAGAGTTCAGGGAACAGAAATAGAACCATATCAAGTTTCGATATGGCTGGACTCTTTCAGTGATGAAGAGTGGCAATATGTGATTGAAACAATGTCAGAAAAGGCGATATATTCTGCTAAACTATTAGCAGGAGAAATGCCAGCTAACATTGAAAAAGTCTTTACCGCAAATGGTTTGAGTTTGTTTCCATTTAAGCTGGATGATGTACGCAGTAAATGCAGTTGTCCCGACAAAGCTGTTACCTGCAAACATATTGGCGCGGTGTATTATTTGTTAGCCGATCGCTTCGGTGAAGACCCCTTCGTATTATTTCAGCTACGCGGACGCACGAAAGAACAAATTCTCGAATCAATCCGGCAAATGCGAAGTAGAGGTGCCCAGGAGCAAAAAAGTGGGGGAGAAACACAAACTTCCCAACCTCTATATCCTCTAAAAATTGAGCATTTTTGGCAATACGACGAGCCTTTAGAATCTTCCCTAGTTGTGATTGTACCGCCACCAAGTAGCGAAACAGTTTTAAATGTTTTGGGAACGATTCCTTTGGCAAACGATGCAACGGAAAATGCCGACTCAAAAACAGCACCATCTGAAACTGTGATGAAGTATTTAGATACAGTTTATCAGGCGGTGAGTCAGCAGGCGATCGTCTCAGCGATGAAGGTGGGAGAATGACGAGAAACTTTCACGACCAATTTGCCAAGCAGTATCTCAGCGAACTATTGATCGGTTTAGAAACGAGTCAAAATTTAAGTGAAGACGAGGAGGAATTGCTTATGAACTTATCATCAGCTTATGTACGTTGGCGCGAAGATACTTTACGAGAAGGTCGCCAAGAAGGTCGCCAAGAAGGTAGACAAGAAGGTAGACAAGAAGAACGGCGGGAGATGGTGGAAAATCTTCTGAGAGTTCGATTTGGCGCTTTGGACGATCGATTAACCAGAACTATAACGCCTATGTTACAGCTACCGCCAAGTGAGTTAACTCAATTGCTGCTGACTCTTTCTCGCGAGGAAATATTGGCTAGATTTGGAGGATAATCTTCTGATTAAGGAGATGGAAGTTAAAAGAAACCCGGTTTCTTGAAGAAACCGGGTTTCTGAGAATGCTAGCAACCAAATTCTCGATTATTAATCAAAAGAAACTGGTTTTTTGATATTTATCAAGCTTGATAAACTTTACTCGTGAGTCGTTCCATCAGGCATAATTGCACCAGTAAGTTTTGCATTATTCAAGATTGCTCCATTAATGTTTGCTCCCTTAAGATTGGCTTTTTCTAGATTTGCGTTCTCCAAGTTTGCCCCACGTAAATCTGCTGAAGTCAGGTTTGCTCCACTTAAGTTTGCCCCGTTCAATTGTGTTCCACAAAGGTTTGCACCGCTCAAGTTTGCCCCACTCAGCTTGATACTATTTAGGCTTAGTCCCAGAAGATTGGCTTCTGTCAGATTAGCACCACTTAAGTTTGCACTATAAATATTTAGTGCGTTCTTCAGGTCTGTTTGGCTTATATCTGCACCAGCTAAGTTGCTTCCGCTTAAATTTGTTTGCATCAGCGTTGCTTTTCTAAGATTGGCAGCAGTTAGGTTTGCACTACTCAAATCTGTATCGCTTAAGTTGGCATTCCAAAGACTTGCTTGAAGCAATTTTGCACTACTCAAATTTGCCTTGCTTAAGTTTGCTCCATTCAAATTTGCTTGACTTAAGTTTGCACTATAAAGTTTGGCTGAATTGAGATTTGCGCCGCTCAAGTTTGCCCCAGTTAGGTTTACTTGACTCAAATCATTACCAGCTAAATTCACATTTTGCAGTGACGAGCTAGGAGCAATTAAATAAGCACCCGCTTTAACAGGGTCAAAATCTTTGGGAAAGATAGTCGCCGTGCTATAAATTGCTTCTTGAAGGTTAACTCCCCGAAGGTTTGCTCCTTCTAGATTTGCTTCTAACAGATTAGCGTTACTAAGATTGGCATTACTTAGGTCTGCATTCATCAATTGTGCTTTCCTCAAGTTTGCACCGCTCAAGTTAGCTTGACTTAGGTTTGCATCATTAAGGTTTGCTTGCAAAGACAAATCCGCACGGCTAAGATTTGCCCGAATCAAATTGGCTTCACTTAGGTTTGCTCTTTGCAAATTCACTAAGCTTAAGTTTGTATTTCTAAGGTTTGCCTTACCCAACTTAGCTTCATACATTTTTGCTTTACGAAGATCTGCATTAGTTAGATTTGCATCGTTCAGATTTATGTAATTTAAATCTGCCTCGCAAAGTTCAGCCCCTCTGAGATTTGCTCCACTCAGATTTACAGCAGATAGGTTTACCTTTCTTAGCTTGGCTCTGCTCAAATTGACTTGACTAAGGTTCAGATTTCTATAATGTGGAAAAGATTTTTCATTTAAATCGACTCCTGCTAAGTTAATTCCAATAAAATCTCTTTCTCCCTCTTCACACCGACTCAAAAATTCCTCAGCGCTAATACCTGGTTCTTGACTCTCTTCTTCATCAGTATCATCTCTCATTAGTAGCAGCAACATTCTCTCAATCTTGAATTCTTCATCACTGAAAACACTGACTTTTTGTTCTTGTTTACCTGCATCAGTATCCTGATTTTGGTAGGTTTCAACATCATTCCCAGATGCAGTAGTTTCCTGTAAAATTGATTGATGGGATTCTGCAACTACTGTTGGTGCGATCGACTCTTGGCGGATTTGCTCATCAAGCCGTTCTATATTCACCATCACGCGATCGCCATCATTAATATTATCCCCTATATCTTTTGTCAGCACACTGTTTGTTACTGCATAGGATATCTCAGAGTCATCATTACCAGAGATAAAATTAGATAGGCGATCGCATCGCTTTTGAAGGTCTGCAATTTCTCTTTCGGAAGTTTCCAAACGCACTAATTCAGGTCGAGCGTTGAATTGTTCTGTTAGTTTATCTAATTCGCGTTTAAGACCTTTAACATATTTTTTTACAACTATTTGTTCTTGTTCGAGTTGTTCCAGTTTCGCCAACAGTGACGCTAGCTCGATTTGTTGTTCAGTCATATTAGTCAATTTTTAGCTCATAAAGCATATTTTATGCCATCTTCCTGCCTATCTGATAGCGGATAAATACTCAAATACAATAACAGATGCTCAATCCGTTCAACCAGAAGTTTTGGATTTGTCAAATCGATTAAAAGCTTTTGAATCACAATATCAAATGTCATCTGATGAATTTTACCAACGCTTTCGGTTAGGAGAATTAGGAGACGAAATAGATTTCTTTGAGTGGAGTGTCTTCTATGAAATGTGGAAGACAGCCCAGAAATAACTGAAATCTATCGAAAATTCAGCCTAATGGAACTTAATTGACTTAATCGAAGCAGAAATTAGTTAAATAAATCATCAGGATTTCCACCCAATTGCCGCACCATATCCGCCAGTTTTTGCGCCTTTTCTTCCGGTGTCAGCAATCGTTTTCCTTGTTCGTTATACCAGTACAGCCACTCCCGCGTTATACCCTGAAAAGTTCCTTTCTCTCTACCAATTGCCAAATTAATTTCATGCAACCAAACCCTATCTCCTGGCTGTAAAACATAGTCTCCATTCACCAAGCGATACACTTCTAAAGTAGGTTTTCTGCGACGACGGGGATTATATATTACATAATACAAAACACCTAAATTCGCATACAAATCTTTCTTAGTGTTGTATTCTCCTCTTTGCTTTTGAGAAACAACCTCTAACACTAAAATCGGAACTTGCCTTTCTTCCCAAATGGCATAACTCAAGCGCAAGTCTTCGTGGAAAACTCGCTCTACTCCTAAACTCAAAAACCCATCCGGTACAACAGCAGGCTCTTGAGGATCGTAGTATACTCCCATATCAACGCCGAAAAACCAATCCATGCGATCGGCCCAAAAAACAGCCAATACTGCTTTTAGCAGCGTGGGAATTAAATATTGCAGTTCGTTATCTACAGGTTTATCGTCAGAATCGGGTAGCTCCTCAGAAGAAGGCAAACACATTAGGGGGTCGTACTTTAACATAAGAGTTTGGAAGTTCTACTGCCCGAATTCTAACCGTGCCTGTTCGACAATTTCAGCGGTCACCACATCTTGTTCTGCTTCCCGCGCCAATTGCTCAATTCGCAGTCGAGCTTGCGATCGCACAAAAAAAGGAATATTTTTCAGTTTTGCCTGAGCTTCAGGCGTCCATTTCAAAGCACCCGTAAAATCAGAATCGCGCATGGCACACTAGCATCCAGCAATTACCAATCAGTTTATATATTAAGCTCCATCAATGGTTTAAAGCCGAATTTTGACATAAATACAAAAAAGGCTCCTGCCTTTAAGCAGGAGCCTTATCACTCTATAGGAGAGAGTAAAGTTAAACTAAACTGACAACCTAGTCGAGTTCCTTCATGAACAGCACTGGCTCGGTTTCGCGATCGATACCTTTTTCAAAGCCAGCAGCAGCAGCGCGAGCGCGACCGGCGTGCCAGAGGTGACCAACTAAGAAGAAGAAGGCCAATACAAAGTGAGAGGTTGCCAACCAAGCGCGTGGGTTAACGTAGTTAAAACCGTTGATTTCGGTGATAACGCCACCCACAGAGTTGATGGAACCGTTAGGAGCGTGGGTCATGTATTCAGCCGCACGACGAATTTGCCAAGGCTGAACGTCATTCTTGATCTTGTCGAGGTCAAGACCGTTGGGGCCGCGCAGGGGTTCCAACCAAGGGCCACGGAAATCCCAGAAGCGCATCGTTTCACCACCGAAGATGATTTCGCCAGTAGGAGAGCGCATCAGGTATTTACCAAGACCGGTTGGGCCTTGTGCAGAACCGACGTTAGCACCCAAGCGTTGGTCGCGCACCAAGAAGGTGAAAGCTTGCGCTTGGGAAGATTCAGCGTTGGTTGGGCCGTAAAATTCGCTGGGATATACAGTGTTGTTAAACCAGACGTAGCAAGCAGCAATAAAGCCCATCAGGGACAGAGCGCCCAAGCTGTAGGAGAGATAAGCTTCTCCAGACCAGATGAAAGCGCGACGAGCCCAGCCGAAAGGCTTGGTGAGGATGTGCCAAATGCCACCAGCAATACAAATCAGGCCAATCCAGATGTGACCGCCGATCACATCTTCCATGTTGTTGACGCTGACTATCCAGCCATCGCCGCCGAAGGGAGACCTGGTTAAATAACCGAAGATCACAGCCGGGTTCAGTGTCGGGTTAGTGATAACGCGAACATCACCACCGCCTGGAGCCCAGGTATCGTACACTCCGCCGAAGAAGACTGCTTTCGCCACCAACAGCAGGGCACCAAGACCCAACATAATCAGGTGGAAGCCCAAGATGGTCGTCATCTTGTTCTTATCTTTCCAGTCGTACCCGAAGAAAGAGGAGTACTCTTCCAGGGTTTCTGGGCCGCGAACGGCGTGATAGATACCGCCCAGACCGAGAACGGCAGAGGAAATCAGATGCAGAACACCAATTACGAAGTAGGGGTAAGTGTCGATAACTTCACCGCCTGGACCAACACCCCAGCCCAGTGTGGCAAGGTGAGGGATCAGGATTGCGCCTTGTTCGTAAATGGGCTTTTCTAGCGTAAAGTGAGCGACTTCAAACAAAGTCATCGCTCCAGCCCAGAAGACGATCAGACCGGCGTGAGCAACGTGAGCGCCCAGCAGTTTACCGGAAAGATTGATCAAACGGGCATTTCCAGACCACCAGGCAAAACCGGACGATTCCTGGTCGCGGTTGCTACCTGCGATTCCAGAAGTATTAGAGAGCGTTACCACGCGGTAAAACCTCCTCAGGGAATACAAAGTGTTCGTGAGGTTGATCGGCAGGAGACATCCAAGCGCGAATCCCCTCGTTAAGCAGAATGTTCTTGGTATAGAAAGTTTCAAATTCTGGGTCTTCAGCCGCCCGCAATTCTTGGGATACGAAGTCGTATGCCCGCAGGTTAAGGGCTAAGCCGACAATGCCCACGGCGCTCATCCACAAGCCGGTCACGGGG
>NZ_JBHFNU010000105.1:0-25218 GCF_041929145.1 Aerosakkonema sp. BLCC-F183
GAAATTGTGGGTAAGCTCCATCCCAAACAGGACATTTAAGTAAGTTGGAAAGTGCTTGAGCAGTTAACCGTTTTTTGGGCAGAGTTTTTGAGTTAAAGTATTCAGGAGAATTAGTGAGATACATTTGTTCTTTTTGTGAGACGCTGTGAACCATTTTTAGTGGCGCGTCAGCGCAATTCACCTTTAGAAAAAACTGCCAGACCATAGAAGCGAGGTATGGCAGTAGTAAACTCGATTAATACCAATTAAGAAAACTGCTTCGCGTGTCGGGCAGCTTGACCTCAATTCGAGGAGAAATAAGGGTTTTTAGTTGTGGTAAATTGAGTTCTGGTTCAGGGAAGTCAAGTGAAATATTTGGGTCGAGCAAAGGTAATTCTGAGTGGGAATGAAGAGTTTCTATGGGATTTACACTGTCGGGTAAAGGCAGTGCTTCAAAAGCATAAGCATACCACTGATTTCCACTTCTCGAACGCTGGGGAACTAAACTAATGCGAGTGAGATAATTAAGTAAATCCTTCTGTTGAGTTTTGTAATTGAGAAAGGGTCGTAAAGCATCAGATTGTCCACTGTTGAGCAAAGCAAAGCTCCAAGAAAGTTCGCGATCCAAAAAGCACAAATTAATCCAATCCTGAGCAGGCTTCTTGGGAAATGGTTGTCCGTATACTGGGGGAGTAGCATGGAGGATAACAGCATCCAAATAGTCGGGAATCTCTATCAAACTGCTGTAAGTCTCTTGGTAAATTTTGCCAGTGGCTCGGTTAAATCGGTAACGACGAATTTTCATGGTTTTCATCCTAGAAAAACTCCCAGCTTTTGTGGAAGGCTGGGAGCTTTTTTGATGAGAGTGTGGTGCGGTGTAGTAATAGAAGCGTGGAAAATTGGAGTTTATTGCCAGGAAATTTCTCTCTCGATATTACCATTGCGATCGAGGTTTGATACTTGACCCAGCTGCTCAATCGGCGCTGCTAGTTCCGCCCCGCCCGATGTAGCCCATTGGCGTAAGGCTTCGAGTTCTTCGGTATCATTGCGGAACTGGGCGGGCTTACGGTTAAGGAGAGCTAACAAGCGATCGCAATTTACCATTCTGGGACTCCCGTTAGCAAATGCCTCCGTCGCAGCTTCTTTGACAATGTTGCGAATCTCAGCCCCAGTATAACTAACAGAGTTTTCTGCTAATAGCTCAACAGATTCACTTTCTGCTTCAATCAGATAGTGTTCCATCTGAACTTTCCAAATCTCCGCTCTGGTTTGGCAACCAGGTAAATCAACGTAAAATACCTTAAATCTTCGCAACATCTCCTTAGAAAATCCCCAAGGACGATTTGCTGTCGCGGCGACTATCACATCCGCCTTGTTCTCTTCTAACCAAGTTAGCAATGTTCCTACCATACGAGCGGTAGTACCCCCATCGGTATCAGAGGAACGTTGGGTAAGCTGCTTATCCATTTCGTCAATCCAAAGCAGACAAGGTGCAAGTGCTTCTGCTTGTTGCAAAATGTTTCTCAGGTTAGCTTCACTACTTCCAAGTTCTTTGGACATCAGTTTCCCCATATCTAGAGTGAGACAGGGAATGCCCCAACTGGCGGCTAGTGCTTTGACAGACAGAGATTTACCCGTGCCTGAAACGCCCACGCAGAGAATATTTGAGGGCTTTTCGAGATTATGGGCAGCGCGGGCGGTGCTGTCTAACAGCGGCAGTTGTAGGGTAGCCCAAGTGGTAATTGCTGGAAGTCCCTGAACTGCTACGTCGGGTGCTGGTGCAAAGCTGACACCTTTAGCTGCCAAGTGCTGCTTTTTGATTTCAAGCATTTGGTCAATTGCTTGCGGGTTGATGCCCCGGTGAGAGATGGCAGCTACTTGTAAAATATCGTCAATGCCTTCTGGTGTCATTCCTTGCAAAGCACGAGTGAGATGTCCAAGTTGTCGATCGCACAAGGTCATCTCAAAGGTAATATTATTCTGTCTGGCATTAGCACTTAAATTAGCCAGTTTGTGTTGCTTAAGTTGTTCTACTTCCGATTCATTGGGGAGTGGGTTAGTCATTTCCCAAACTAAATCTTTGAAGTAGCTAGGAATGTTTAGTCCTTGGTGGCTCAGAATCAAGCGATGCGGAGAACGTTTGAGGTCAAAGAACAAATCTTGAGCCAACCTAATCCAATCTCTGCGAGAATCGGGTTTAGCAATGAATTCTAGGAAATCCTTCGCGATGATGAGAGTTGGGTTGGTTTCTTCATTGATAAGGCTTTCTAGGTGCTTGATGAAGGTCACAATGGGATGAGCTTCAACTTTGACTCCGTTGGTAGTAGATTTGTCGATTCTAGTGATGATATTTCTCTCGGTTACGGGAGTCAGTGTCAGAAATTGATGCCCGCAGTCCCATTGGAGAATCGTTTGGTAGCGTTGGTGTAAATCTACCACAATTTTATCGACTAAAGCGGGTTCAGAAGCGGCTGGAGTATCGACAGTAACCGTAGCGATGCCAGCCCTCAGCCAAATACACAGTTGGTCGGTATCAAACATAGTTGAAAGCCCTTTTTAAAATAGGGATTGGGCAATTTCCCAATCCCACAACAGCAAAGAAACTCTGATTTAGAGATTGATTTCGGTAGTTGTATCTACAGAGACCGATGGCTCAAAATATTCCTCTTTAACTTGAATTTGAGAAACACCAAGTTGATTGAGAGGTGCTGTTATTTCCGTGCAAGAATCGCCAGTTACGTTGAGGACTTCCACTTCTAATGGTTGTCCTTTGCGTTGAGTAATTTTGATTTTGGTTGGTGCTGACATGAGTTCCTTCTAGGCGTAAATATCGACTTTTTTGGTGAGGGTGGTGGTCATAGTTCCATCATCATCGGTGATGGTTTCTTGTGACCAAAGATGTGCGGGATAGTGGATGTTAATGAAAGCGGCGTTATGTGCAATTTGCACTTGTTCTAGGAAATCTTCCACATTTTCAAAATGATTGCCTAGAAGATTTCTGTCAAAATCCCAAGGATCGATCGCGGCTTCGTAGCAGTTTTGATCGGGATTCCAGCGAAAGCCAATGTCAATTAAGCCTTGTAGCTGTGTGCGTCGGATAATAATGTTGGCTTCTTGTCGATCGGCGGTATCGTAGTTATTAATCAGAGCTACAGGATTTTCATGACTTTCAATCTCTGGTGTAATTCCTATTTTCTCCAAAAGAGCTTTGAGTCCTTCTTGAAGAGCTTGTCGATTTGAGAGAGTAGTTTTTATCGTGGAAAAGTGACTCATTTTAAGCTAAGTATTAGGTGAGGAAATCTACTATGAATAGTGGCGCGTCAGCGCTTTAGTATTAGATATATTTAGGTAATTTTTTGGCGTGGATGGGCCAAAAAATCATAGGTGCAAAGTATCTCCAGCAGCATCCTCAACCTCAAGAAAAGCTAAGAAGCTGGTAGATATTGCCATACAAATGCTATTTTGGGGAAATATTGGTATCTCTCCGACTATGACTAAATCCCAAATCGCTGTCAGGATTCCGCCATCCCTCCATGCACAGCTTAACAACTATGTCAAGCAAACTGGCTCGTCAAAAACTGAGGTGGTGGTCAGTGTGATCGCTCAATATATCGGCTGTGCAGAGATTGTGCCGTTGATGCAGCGGGTGGCAGAACTGGAAAGCCAAGTTGCAGAGCTACGCGCTTTGGTGAAGAAATAGTTCTTTAAGGAGGAAAAGAAATGAGCGATCGCCAACGGTTAGTAGATTTAAACAAAAATTTGCAAATTCTCTACGAGAAGCTGGGCGAGTTTGAACAGGAGCTAATTATCAGCGCTAGTCCTCCTACTAAGTTTGAACTCAAACAGCGAATTAAGCGCGAGATTTTACCCGACCTGCGACGATATGAAGCAGAGTATTGGGAGCTTTATCCACAGGAAGCCATTCTCATTTCTGACGAAGAGGCGGCAACTCAACTGGTGAAAGTGGAGCAAGCTGTGGGAGCGATCGAGCGTATCCCCCAGGCTGAGTATCCCCCAGAACTAATTACCCTATTGCAAGAAATTCGTGCCAAGTTGGACGAAGGAGACAAAGCAGCATCAGCCAAGTTGAAGATAGCACTGCCTCTAATTCCAGCGATCGCTTCTTACGAGTTGGAAATGGATACAGAAGGATTCATGTACAAAGCTTGGAAGTCAATTAAGGCAATGGTGCGGAGATAAAAAGTGTCTTTAGAAAGGCTAGAACAGGCACTAAAAAATTGGCAAGCTAAACTTGCTGAGTTCGAGTATGAACTGTCGATAACTTCCAGTGCAGAACAAAAGTTCGAGTTAAGGCAAAAGATTAAGGAATGTGAAGCAGAAATCCAAAGATTGCAAGCGAAAATTAACTCAATTTTGTTAGGAGCTTCATCTCCTCAAACTAAATTAGATATGGAACAGGCTCCTGTCACCACAGAAGTCGAACTCAAAAGCTCCAAAAGCATTGATTTTCCTCTTACTAACCAAATTGTAAGTAACTCAACAGAAACCAAAACACCACCTTTATCTATTCCTAACGAAGTTCTTCCACTAGATCCTGCGGCCAAAATAGTATCTTATTCTTCTGTGGCTACATCAGCCCCCGTTAAAATTCACGAATTCAGTACGGGTATACATTTCCAGGGAACGCCTAATAGCTGGGTGTCATACGGATTTAGAGTTACTGAACAGTGGATGAATTGCACAATTGCTAATATTCCAGATACAATTAAACGTTCAATTGCTAATCGTGAACTTGAGGCTTCTGATAATTATGTCAGCGACGATCCGGCAATAATTGGCCGTGTGGTGCCGGGATTGGGCAGCGGAGAGCCTGATTGGTCAGTTATTGCCGTAGTTACGCGAGGTCGAGACGATATTGGACGCAGCTTTTCTCTATATCGTTACTTTTTCTGCGAAGGATCAGATAGCCTTTGGAAAATTCTGAGTTGGATTGAGTATCAGCGGCAAAATCACCAAATGCCTGTGTTCAACCCATTTGATGTTAAAAATGTAAATCAACCTAATGAATGGATTATTTCTGCTAAACCGCCAATTTCTTTACCATCTAAACTTTTATCTTTACTCAAAGCCCCTGCACCTATTCTTATTCCTGTTGGGCAGCCATGCACTGCATTAATAATTAACGAATTGGTAACTAGAAAAGCTGCTAATAAGCCTGTAAGTTGGGCTTTTAATGTCGAAGCACTAAAGGAACCTTCTCTCTTTCAGGTCATTTACCCAGCCAGTTCTAGCGCCTACGACCGTTTCGAGAACGCGATAGCTAGAAAAGTTATAGTTACTGCACCAATATTAGCTGATGTAGCTGATAAACAAGCTATAAAACTTTTAATTAGAAGTTTTATTAACAATTCCACTGTCAACTCTGAATATCTCCAAGAACTCGCCAGAGCGCTAGGGAATTCACAGATTCCTGAAAGCTACTGGAGGGATATTTTTGACGAACAAGGGGCTAACAATGCTATAAAGCAGGGAATCTATAGTCCGCAGATGGTGCGGCTGTTGATTTTGAGAGCAATTGCAGTTCCCCAAACTTTACCGGAATATTTGATTTGGTTAGAGAAGGGGAATAAACAAAATGATTGCCATCTAGTAGCTGCTCAGTTTGAATCTCAATTCAGAACCCTTTTAGATCAAATTCCTAGCATAAAGCCAAATGTTGAACTCAAAATTAGTGAGGGATTCCAAGCTGTTCTATCCCTGTTACTTGAGCAAAAAATATATCCCGAAGCTGTCAATAAGTTAATTGAGTCACCCAACGGACTTTGGGCAAAATTTTTGCGTCAGTTTATTAAGGATATAGATCATGATTTGAGTTTAATGAGGCAGTTTGCATTAGGCCAGCCTAGTCCGCCTTTTAAACTTATAGATCCTTCTTGGCAGAGTATCTGGAAAGACTTACGAGTATACTGGCGGCAACTTTCTTATCCCTATCAAGAGAAATATCAGCCGCTAGCAGAGCTTTTTGAAAATTTAGATGTTCCCAAGATTGCTGCGCTTTTCTACCATGTAGGATATCGTCGAGTTCCCAAGAAAATTTTCTATCAGCTTGGAATTAAAAGTCTAGATACACAAATCTATGGAATTATGGTCAGGAGAAAAGTAAGTTTTCTAGAAGTATTACTGCGAACAATAACCGCATTAGCGATGACACTTGTACGTCATGCAAACTCTAAGATTTTCTAATTACAGAGACTCATCAACGTCTCTTGGGAAGTATATCGAGAACGACTGCTTCCACTACCGCAATGGAAATAAGTAGCAAATCGGCGTAAACTTTTTGTCAGTACCAACTGTGATAACATCTCAATAGCTTCCGCAGCAACTCGTTGATTGATAAACAGACTCTGAGCATTCATAGCCGCTATTTCTGCACAGGATAAATGTTGAAGAGATAATTCCTCTGGTTGTGGAACAAGCAAGTCGGGATGTTGAAAACACGGAGATGGAAGATTAACACAAAAGTTAGGATGATCCAGGTCATTAAACGCTCTTTCTGGCTCAAAATCGTTAGTTGAACCAAGCAAAACCTGTCCGGCGGGAACTCCTTGACCAAAATTACCGCAATCCATCCACCAAACTTTTGGAAGTTCCCGATTGGCGTGATAATAATCTATTGAATTCAAACTTTTAGCAAGTTCTGTTCTAGCTGCACCATTATCAACACAACCAATCAAAATAATCAGTTTGTGCCATTGTCGTTTCACCATTTCCACAGAGAAGGAATTAGCGTAAGCACCCAGCTTTATCCCATAAGTAAGGCTATAACGAGTTGCTAAAACTTCGGCTTTGTTGAAACCAATATCCGCAGCACAAAAGTTTTGACGCGGTACGTTAAGGTTATCCACTACATCAAAATCAACCAAAGTTCCTGACGCTGCAATACCACCTTTCTCTAAAGCTAAGTAGTCGGACATAAATAATGTTAACTGTCCTAAGTTTTAGAAAGATGCTCAATCAGGCTGCTGGCAACGATCGCAGAAGTTTTACAAAAGTTAACACAGTATCGTTTACTTTTGTCCGACTACTTACAATTAACCTTGCTAACATCGGTGCTAGAAATCCTCCCGTTCCCCCACATCCAACCAGGAAGAATTGGATTTGTTGGTGAGGAGTTAGGAGAATAGGGAGTGCATTATGGTATGAGGAGTCTGACATAATCAACTAAGGTAGCGTCGTAAATTTTTGCTGGTATATCGAAAACCAAATGAGTGGGAATTTCCCAAAATACTTGATGGTAAATTCCCACTCTCACCCGCAATGTTGGTTGGCTAAAAATTGTGCCGATGACCCCATATATTTTGAATCCTGATTCCTCAGAGTCATCTTGGACAGAAAAGTTAGCAGGTAATACGTGGTGACTGTGGATTTCTATCAAGACATTGGGAGAACTATCTAATCGGGTAACAGTTACCTGTTGGTTAATTTGGGCTGGAATTTTAAGTTTCCAGGCTTGTTCGTAGCACAAATGAAAGAGTATTCCATTTGGTGCTGCTTGTTGAGAAAGTTGCAATATTTCTTCTAGCAATTCACCAGGAACTAGAGGATATTCGAGATGAAACTCAGGTTCGATTTTTTCTAGTCCGGGGATATTACATTCAACCAGTGGTGCGATCGCACTCAATCCATCTCTCATGCCTCGGATAAAAACTCCGTTACCTGCTAAAATGAATTCGTACATGGAGGCGTTGCAGGCAGGTAACGGCTTTTTCTGAGCAACTAAGTAGTTAATTAAAGGTGGTTGATTCATAACTTTGTTTCACCATGAATTCGATGATTTCTCCAATGGTTTTATGGCGACTGGGGTAATCAACTAAATCCCGCAACGGATAACTCCGTTTTTGATATTTGTGCAGGTAATTTAGTTGTTTTCTGATATCCGATCGGAATGTTTTTGATTTGCCAGCAACGCTATCGCCATTGAAGGGACTTCTACCAAATAGTTCCCATACAAATTCAATACTCTCACTGCTAGCATCGGGGATGGGGTTGTTGCCAAAGCAAATTCCTCCCGAAGTATTAATATTGGGTAATGGTGCGTGGAATCCTTTGGCATTTGGGTCAAATAGCTTGGTTTTAACTGCCCAAAGGAAATATTGACGACCGATACCCATTAACACTAATCCAGGTAATGGTATAGAAAGAATTTGGTTTTGGCTATCGCCAGTAAAGCTAAGTTGATTATTGCTTGATGGCGGAATAAATTTGACAATGAAAGTTCCTTTGGTAGTGCTTCCCCATCTGACAATACCATTGGGAAAGAACCCAGAATCTACTGGCAATTGAGAGAACGCATTTCGGACAGCTTCTGATGAGATGAATTTGGTAAAAATTTGGTCATCTTGGTGGTATCTTAGTAGATATTGTCCTTCAAGTATGTAGAGGGAAGCGAGGATGTCTTTAGGTGCGATCGCATTTATAAACGACCGACTTTCTAAGTTGACTAAATTCATAACTTGGCTGGGTTTGCATCATTCCAAAGTTGGATAGTGGCAAGTTTATTTTGGTTACTTTCTTTCAACCAGAGACAAAGTAATTCTGCTTTTTGGCAGAAGTCTTCTGCTAATAACCAATCAGCAGCGAGGATAGAAAGGTTTGATTGCGACCACTCAAAATATAAAGTAGATTCTTCAGTTTCATCAAGCCAAATACTACCCGTACTGTAGTCGATAATACTAATAGCTTCATAGAGATAGCATAAAGGTTCCTCTGCTTGACTACATAGCTGCTTGAGTTGGTCGAAATCAATTCGATCGATGGTAATTACTGAACCTGGATTTATGTCAAAATGAGTTGACCAGTTATCTTGCAAATACGCTGAGTCATACAGACATATTAGGAATTGTTGACTCAGATCGAATTCTTCTATTTCCCTTTGGTAGAAATCGAGTTCTTGAGACCAAAATGGGATGAAAGGTAGTCTTTCATCCCATTCAAAGCAATCTAAACCAAGTGGAAATAGTTGAGAATTAACCAATTCTAAGAATTCTACTTCTTTGGGAGAATAAGGACAGCTAGAAACCTGTGGAAAGAAAGATGCAGTGGATTTTTTCCATTTATCTGGAAAGGTTTCTTTGTACAGAGAAAGTAGAACGGTACTTTCTCTCAGTTGCGTTAAATAATCAAGTCCCTGTCCGACAGAAACAGGGACTTGATGAGGTTGAAGTTACCTTTAGTCCCTACCTTTTTGACGATTTCTATATGTTCTTCACCGTCTACAACTTTCCTGGATATAGTTGCATTGGCTACATCTGGATAGAAAGGTAGCAAGGTATTCACGATGCTTTCATCTGTTGCAGATTGTTCGGGAGTAAGGGAGATTCTTTGACCTTCGAGGATGACTATAGCCATAGTTTAAAACAAAGTTAGTTGGTGTTTTTGAGGAAAAGTAGTGGCTGTCTGAGTGGATGAAGGAACTAGAGGTGGTGCTTCCACTTTTCGTTGTTTATAGTTCTTTGAGATTTCCTCAGCTTGTTGTTCTTCTGCTAACTTCAACGCCGCCGCTTTTCTTTCAGGTAGTTCTGCTTCTAATTGAGATAACATTGAGTTAACTAGAGTGGGTAGTTCTAACTCGTCTACGGTGGTACTGGTGATGATAGGTGGAGAGTTTTTGATGCCTACAGCTATTACCACATTTCGAGGCCGATCTGCATCAGTTTTGGGTAATAACTGAATGTGAATGACGATGGTGTTCTGGTTAAAATCGTATTGGGTTTCTAGGTTTGACATAATTGGGTTGAAAGTGTATTTATATTTTTCTTTCCTACCTTCTGCATAAAAGCTTTATGCCTCCTTCATTTACAATGTTCAAGCCAGTATAATAGTTGGCTTAGTTGTTCTGAATTTAATTCAAACCATTCTCCTTTTTGTCTGAAATATGCAAATTTGTCATGTGCCGCTTTTTCTAAAGACACTGCATCACGGGAGAAGAAAGTTTTCACAACTGTTAATTGAACAGCACAGGATGTCTGTAATGCCTTTAGGCGTTTCTGGAAGTTGGTGGTGCGACCAATTTTGTAGAGGTTACTTAACCCGGAACGCACTACGTATATGTATCCATTGCGGTCGGTTGTTGCATTGATTTCGGACAATTCACAAATTTTGCGTTGATTCAGCTTTAGGCAAATTATTCCTGCTAGCAACAATTCTGGTTCACGGGGATAGTCAACTTGGATTAAGCATGATTTCTGCAAAACCTCTAGGGAATTTTTGATCTCATCAATGGGTGCTTTGAGTGCATCAGATAATGCAGTAATACTAATGAATATTGGATGACAAGAATCTTGGTTTTGAATTGTCAGTAATTCTAGCAGGAGACATACAGCTAAATGGTTACAGTAGATACCGGATGGACTGGTTGTAACGATACTGGTATACCATGAATTTAGATGCAAATTGGCATTCATTTTTTGGCTATCTATGCAGATGTTTGGTTAATTCCCAGTTCGCTACAGTTTGCAGATGTCGCAGTCGTGCGTTGAGGGTTTTTTGGCGAGGAAATTGAGCCAAATAAAAATACTTGGCTTTCATTTGATTGTTTAGGTATTGGATTTCGGGATGATAGTTGGGTTTTAAGTCGCTCAAATGTCCCAGTTCTTTTTTGATTCTTCGCCACCAAGAACGTGCTACGGCTTTTGATGCAAAGCCTACGATAGCCTGGTAGAATTTGCGATCGACACTAATTTCATAGCCTATTTGGTCAGATATTTTTACCAACACTATGGGGCTGATGAAATTCTGTTGTATTTGTGCTAAACTATAGTTATCTGTGCTTTTCTCATTTTGCCACTGGATTGATACTGGTTTCTCAGATTTAGGCTCTAAATTTACTACAGTGCCAAATTGATAATCGTAGGTACTATGAGGGCTATTGTGCGAGCGGTTAACTGTTTTGGGAGTAGATTGGACTGTGCGATCGCCTATTTTAAAGCCAAAGATTCCGATTGCACTTTTCTGCTCATCTAAATATGAGGAAAAGGCAGTTTTCCATGCAGCATCTTTATCTGTTTGGAGATAGTCTTTACCTTGCAAGTATTCGCTGCGATCGAACTGGTTTCTTAGATGAAATTCTATTTCTGGATTCTTGTGAATTTGTTCGAGAATATCTGCTGGAGAGTTGAAAGATATCCATAGAGAAATAAGGGTTTTGAGTTGATGGTAATTTAGACGCTTAGCTGCTTCTAGAACTGCTCTTGAGGGTAGTTCGTTCACACAGGCGAAGGGGATACCTGGAAAATTTTCGAGGGGGAAAATCCATTCTTCAGATTGATTAAGCAAGTGATAACCATCTGCATTGATTTCTTTTAGCCAGAATAGTGTTTCTGTCCATTGGAATAGTTCATTGTTCTCTGTAATTACCAAAGTGCCTGCTGGGATGGTGAGTAAGGTTTTTTGAGGAATAAACAAAGGTAATGGCTCTATTTTTAGCGCCATTAAATCATCTAGGGAATACCAAAATTTTAGCTCGGTTTTCTCAGTTTCAGTTGACCACCAATGAATTTGGATAGGGGTGTGCGAATCTGGGATAATTTTGTTGACTATGCCAAATTTCTTGCCATTGGTTACTAGCGTTGCCTTATGAAAAGGTGCTGTGGGAGATGTGGGTTTTATGGGAGCTAAGATTTTAATTACTTTATTGGTGAGAGTGGTTGTGTTTAGTTGGGAAAGAATGGCAGGGATAGATAGGGAAAAGCTTGACAAATTGGGAGTAATACGAGTCGGTTGATTCCTGTTTTGATTGGGAAGAGACATATTGAGAAACTTGGCATCAATGTCTAATGAAAGAAGTTAGGAAAACCATTGATGCCAAGCGCGTCAGCGCTATTTTGTCCCGCTTATACTGGAGAAACAATAAATTCGTTTAGACGCGGAAGTAGTCGTTGGTAACAAAGCGGTGGTGGTAGTTGGGGAATTGAAATACCTTGGATTAAGAAGTCTCCGTTGTCTCCTCCGAACCAAACTAAAACTAAAACTTTCCAATTAGGATCGTATTCAGCTACGCGGCGTGTTGTTTCTGTGTCTGGCCATTTTCCTTCTAGTAAAGCTTGGAAGTTACTGCCGTTTTCTCCTATGTAAAAGCCGAGTAGAGTATCTAAGTTCCAGTGGGGTTGTTTGTCAAGGTTTTTGGATGATAGTTGGTTATGGGAACTGTTATCAATTGTTACGCATCCTCGACCTTCTTCTAGGTAGCCTTGCCAGCCAACGGCGGCGAGTAATTCGTAGTTTAAAGTGAGAAAATGCAGGCGATTTTGGTCGTCGTTTAAGTAATATGGATGGTGATTTGGGGACATGAATTATGAGTGGAGAGCGTAGTAATGTAGGGTGCGATCGGTGATTCCAAAGCCTCTAAAGCTTTCCCACTTGTATTGGCATTCACCCCTTTGATATTTGCTACTTAGTTGACTCCAAGTATCCCAATCAGGTAGGAGAGAATGACTGATGTATTTGAGTGCCATACCGATGAAAATCCACGCTCGATAGTTGTCTGCATAGTGGGGATGGATTACTTCTAGCAGTAGTCGGGCGAGTGTAATGCTGGTTGTACAGGTATTTCTTGATGGGCCAACTATGATGGATTTGCGATCGCCAATCGGGATAATCGTTTTAAGTTCTTTTGATGAGTGGGGTTTTGGTTGGGGTGTAGTAAGTAGTTGTACGATCCAATCGGGTGCTGGTGATATTGGGGTGGTATCGGGTCTGTGAATCCAGCGGTAATGACCTGTTAGGGGATGGGGCGATGGGGGGAGAACTGATTGATGTCCTTCGCCACGAAGTTCAAGGGCTTCACCTGGGGCTGTGGTAATTCGGCGCGATTTGAACATCTTTGGCAAAGAAGGAAGCGTAAATAGATATTGTGCTCTCCCCTCTCTTCCAGAAGTGAAGGCGACAGTAGAAGGTAAACCCTGACCGCGAGATAGTTGATCGACTAAAGCTATTGCACTATTACCATCGATATCAAGTGCTAGTAGAAATTCTGTTTCTGTCTGACCGCACAGTAGTCCTATGCCAGGAGGTGTTACGTAGTATGGTTGGCGAGCTTTTCCTAGTACTGCAACAGCTCCTCTGTCAGTCAGAGAGTTAATCATTTGAAGCGGTGAGAAAGGGTGTTGTTGCCATGAGTATCCCAGTGGTTGTTTGTTGTCATTGACAGCGACTATGCGCCAATGAGGTGGGATAATTTTTAGGGTATCGAGTAGTTTTTGAGATATTGATGAGCTAGCATTCATATGGAAATTTAAAGCATTGTTGGAAGCTGTTTGTATAAAAAGTTTTGGAAATTTTAATTATTCCAGTTAATTATTAACATAATCAACTGGAATTAAAATCAAATTAGGTATAACAATTGGTATAATTTGTATATACAATATTTGATGTTATTAGCTTACTAATAAAGCGCGTCAGCGCTTTGGAAAAAATATTTATCTCAATAATAAAGTTTCCTACCTACTTAGCGTTTAGGGCGATCGCGTAACGAAACAGGTTGCACAACCAACAAAATCTGCTAATTTGGGTTGAGTGTCTTTGCTCGTCAGGCGAAAGCCGTCAGCGATCGCATATTATTGGTGACGACTACCTGCACCCAGAGCGATCGCATCTAATGGATTGCTTGACAAATTACACTGAATGTATATTGGCTGTCACTATTGTTTTGTAAAGGCTTGCTATAGCTTGGCCGATCTTTTGTGAAGCTCAAAGTACGCCCTGGAATATCTGTGTACACCAAACTGCTTTCGTGCAGAGCTTTCCAGCTTGTGGAGGAGATGAGGGGTGCGATCTCGTACCATTTGGTACGAGGTTAAGCTCTAAAAGGGGGTAACGCAGAAAGCTTTTATCCAGAAAGCAGAGGTTAAGAGGAGCAAAAAGAAGTAAATATCCTAAAAAAGCTTATATTTGCCTTCTAACTTCAAAAATATCCTAAAAACCATTTTTTATTCTTCAAATCCTACCTTCTGACTCGAAAGTACCATTAATGGGTTGTGAGCGATCGCGGAAGGTGTTCGATCTGATTGAAACTAAGAGAAAAAAGTACACTTATTGCGTTTTTAAGCTAGAACGCTCAGCGCGAGAGCCTTTTAGAGTAAAATCCCGTACTTGGGTTGAATCTCCTTCATATTTGCTCGACCAAGCTATATCAAATCTTTACAAAACGATACTGACAGTCACGAAAGAAAAAGGGTAAATTAGAATAAAATTAGAAAAAATACACCCCTCTTTAGATAGGTATATGGGTGCTGCTAAATCCAGTGTAAATACTTAGTTAGATAGATGCCTATATACTTATCTTGAAAAACAACCCCCAGCATTGCCCTATAACTTGCCACCAGCTGCCTGGAAATTTGGCACTTGCTACCCATGCAGTTGACCTCACTTATAAGCTTTTGTGTTGTTCGCTCACACTACGTCCGCACAAAAGCTTGTGATTAGTTACCCGATGCTATGCCAGCGTTTCTTGAAACACTTAATCGCATAGTCGTAAAAATTACCATTTTGGTGAATAAACAAGATGCCAACACTTCCCTTAATCATTTCTGACGAAACTCTCCGAGATGGCGAACAGCAAGCAGGGCTTTTCTTCCCTTACGAAACTAAAAAAACTTTAGCTAAACTCATCAGCCAAACCGGAGTCCACCAAATAGACATAATGCCAGCAGTTCACGACACGGAAGAACATTTACTAAAAACCTTAGTGGCAGAAGGTAATAGGAGCATTATGATGGCTGCCACAATGGTAGGTAAACAATTTATCGACCAGGCTATTGCCTGCGGAGTAGAACGAATAATTCTCTTCTATGCTGTTTCAGACCGTCTTTTACTTTTAAGAGATGCAGAAGTCCGCAATTTTATAGCACCCCTAGAAGAAATAAAAGATAATAATCTCCCTAATGAACTTGTCCGCCGCGTCCGCGAGAATATGATTAATAAAGTTCTGGAAAATCTACGCTACGCGACAAGCCCAGAAATTGGTTTAAAAGTAGAGTTTGCTGCCGAAGATGCCAGTCGCGCCGATTTTAACTTTTTAGTAGAGTGCATTCGCTCATTCCAACCCTACATCGAACACTTTGTCTTCTGCGACACGATGGGCATCCTCACTCCAGAAAAAACTTATATATGGGTGCGCGACCTCCTAGAAATGACCGATAATGCAGCTTTGGGAGTACATTTTCATAATGATTTAGGTATGGCTCTCGAAAATACTCTTCAGGCTGTCATCGCGGGAGCTTCAATGATTTCAGGCACGTTTCTAGGTATCGGCGAACGCGCGGGAAATATTCCACTAGAGCAAGTTTTAAATGGACTCAAATGGCGCTTTGGAATAGAAGTAGAGGGGATTAATTATCAAGCACTCTCTGAAGTGACAAACTATCTCGATTTTCTAGGAGTTCGTCCCGCTCCCCCTTACTCTCAAGCAGCCCTTCGTCACGAAAGCGGCATTCATGTAAATGGCTTTTTACGCGACCCCGACAGCTACCACATTTTTCCTCACGCCTCACCTGAGATTTGGTTTGGCAAATGCAGTGGAGCTAGCAATTTTCAATATCTTTTTGAGAAGCAATTAAACCAACCTCTTTCCCTTCAAGAATATAACCGAATGCGAGATAAAATTAAATCTTTTTCCATTCAAGAACAACGTTGTTTTTCGCCGGAAGAGATAGTCTCGCTATTCAAACAAGGATTTTTCAATGATTAAGCTGTATCGCGTAGTAGCACTGCCGGGGGAAGGCATCGGCCCAGAAATAGTAGAAGCTTCCTTAAAAGTTCTCCAGCATTTAGCTCAACTAGAAGGCTTTTTTTTAGTTATTAATAATGCCTTAATCGGACAACCTGCCTTTGATGAATTTGGAAATTTTTTCCCACTACAAACCGCACAAATATGCGAAAACTCTGATGGAATTCTATTCGGAGCAGTGACAAAAGGTGGTATACTCGAACTTCGCCAACACTTCGACTTCTTTTCCAACCTTCGCCCCGTGCGTCCCTTTGAAACTTTATTGCATAAATCCAGCCTCCAGCCCCAAAAGATTCAAGGACTCGATATCTTGTTCGTGCGGGAACTGGTAAGCGGAATATATTTTGGCCCATCGGGACGAGAGCAAGACGAGAATGGGTTTTATGGCTATCACACCATGAAATACTACGATTGGCAAATTAGCCGCATTGCTAGAGTCGCTCTCCAAAAGGCTAAAGAACGCCGAGGTTTACTTACCGTCGCTCACAAGGAAAATGCTCTCCCACAAATACCTTGGAGTCGTTTAGTACAGGAGGAAGCCAAGCATTTCCCAGATGTTGTAGTAGAACCGATGTTAGTAGATAACTTAGCCATGCAACTGGTACGGGAGCCGAAGCGATTTGATGTGATTCTGGCTGGAAATCTATTTGGGGATATTCTCAGCGATATTGGAGGGGCGTTAGTAGGTTCTATAGGGTTGTTACCGTCTGCTAGTATTAACGATCGAGGATTCGGTCTTTATGAGGCTATACACGGTACAGCACCAGATATTGCTGGGAAAGGTATTGCTAATCCGTTAGGAACGATGGGAGCAGTTGTATTAATGCTCCAGCAGTGGGGAGAAACCCATGCTGCTACTCATCTAACTCAAGCAATAGAAAGAGTTTTAGCTTTGGGCTACCGCACGGCTGACTTAACTCCCCAAGGTGAAGAAATCTTAGTGAACACAGCAACTTTAACTGAACTTATAATTCAACAACTATCTGAGCTAAGCTGTCACGCATCTAAATTAGTTATTGAGATTGCAGGGGGGCAGGGGAGCAGGGGAGCAGGGGAGAGGATTAGAGGTAGTTCTTCTGTTTCCCAATAATCAAATTTAAATGCGGAACAACTTAGCTTTGGCAAATAAAGAGTAAGAAAACGTATGAAAACCGAACCGAAAGTGTTAATTCTTGGAGATGATATTAATACCGATGATATTATACCAGCTAAACGGTGTACTACTGCCGACCCGGAATATTTAAAACAGTATGCTTTTGAACATTTGATAGGCGAAGGAAATCTTCTGGGCTATGACGAAATTGTAGCAGGACGCAATTTTGGCTGCGGTTCTAGCCGAGAAAATGCGCCCATTGCTATTAAAGCTGCTGGTATTCAAAAAGTCCGCGCTCATTCTTTTGCCGAGATATTCTATCGAAATAGTATCAATATTGGTCTAACGCTAGAAATTGATTCCCAATCTCAAAGTAATCCAGTGGTTGAAGCGATTGTGAGTGCAGGGGGTTTAATTCCTTTTAATCAAAAGCGACAAAAAGGTGAAATTTCTCTTCCTAAAAGTCTAACTTCTGCTAGGGCAATGACTATGGCAGAAAAACTTTTGGCACGGGCTTCTGGGAACGAGTACGTACAGCCGGGGGAAACAGTTTTTGTTAAGGTCGATTTAGCGATGTCTCACGATGCTGTAGCTGCACCTGTTGCTAAGGTTTTTCACGAGCATTTTGGGGAAGATGCTAAACTTTGGGATGCGAATCGGGTTGTTTTAGTAGCGGATCACTTTATCCAAGTTAACGATCTGCGAGTAGACCCGAAAGCTACTTTACAATATTCGGAAATGGTGCAGTTTGCACGATCGCAAAGTTGCCATTTATTAGATGTAGTTTCACCTGGAGAAGCGGCGGGTATTTGCCACGTTTTACTGCCGGAAAAGGGTTTTATTCGTCCGGGTATTATTGTAGCAGGAACGGATTCTCACACTTGTACTTATGGAGCTTTTGGCTGTTTTTCCACTGGTGTGGGAACGACGGATATGGCGAATATTTTTGCAATGGGGGATATGTGGGTGCGAGTTCCGACAACCCTACTTTTTCAACTTGAAGGAACTTTGCCCGAATATATTACTGCTAAGGATATTATGCTGTTTATCCTTGGCAAAATCGGCTGTGATGGTGCTGCGGGTAAGGTGATGGAATTTCGAGGGAGTATTATCGACCAGATGCCAATGGAAGAACGCATGACTTTATCTAATATGGCGATCGAGTGTGGTGCAATGTGTGGTTTAATTGCTCCTGATGCCACAACTCGTCAATATTTGCAAAGCTGCGGTCAAGATTTATTTGAGGAAGTTGTTAGTGATTTCGATGCTGATTATGAAGATATTTATCAGTTCGATTTAAGCGATTTAGAACCACAAATTGCTTGTCCTCCTAAACCCGATCGAGTAGTTGGAATTAGTGAGTTAGGAGAAGTACCTATTACTAAGGCTTTTATTGGTTCTTGCACGGGAGGGAAACTTTTCGATTTGGCGCAAGCTGCTGAGGTACTCAAAAATCGTCAGGTAGCCCCTGGCGTGAGTCTTTTTATTGTGCCAGCTTCCTTGGAGGTGCGTCAAAAGGCTGAGAATTTAGGGTATATGCAAATATTTGAAGCGGCGGGAGCGACTGTTCTCAAATCAGGTTGTGGTGCTTGTATTAATGCTGGACTTGGAGTGTTAAATAAGGAGGAAACGGGGGTTTATGCTACTAATCGTAATTTTAAAGGGCGGAGCGGCGATCCAACGGCGAAGAACTATTTAGCTTCTCCTCGCGTGGTCGCTATTTCGGCAGTTGAGGGGAACATTAGCTCTCTCCTTACTGAGGAGTTGTGAACTGACTCACTTAACGGCATCGGGCAATTCATCTTGCACAAACCGTGTTGTAACTTAAACCAAGAGATGGCCACTTTTAGAGTAAAAGCTGACCACCTCTAGAAGGCTGAAATAACCTTTTTCCGTTTTTAGTTTAAGTTATTCTTCTTTTGTTACTCTCCGGTAGGCTGATCCCTAGAAGCCTCATGAGGCAGTAAATACAAGCTATCCTATTAGAAAAAAAAGGGTCTTGGATTTGTTATTAGAAAATAATCGCGCGATCGCTCCTTAGACAGAAGCTCTAGAATCCAGAAATGGCAAGAGTTTTCGGAGAGTGACAGAAAAGAGTTATACGACAAATATTAAGCAAAAGGAACCGAGAACAGGAAGCCACCCTCCGTATAAGGCACCTCCAGAGGATTTGGCGGAAAACCAGGGAAATTCCGTTCTACAAGCTGACTCCAATTGCCCACTGCCGAAATCGCATTCAGCGCGAAATTATTCGGCAACCCCAAGCTTTCTCCTACATTTCCTTCCACACCTAAAAATCGGCGGAGAACGGGATCGGAACTATTAATTTGCTGACCGACATTTTCGGAAGTTAAACCCAGTTCTAAAGCTTCATAAAGGGCATAAGTCACCCCAGTCACCACATCCTTCCACTGGGATTGATTTTCATCAACCACCATCGCTAAAGGTTCCTCTCCCAACACCTCTGGTAGTGGCTGATGCTGGGTTCGCTGTTCCAGAGGTAAGGTGACAAGACTTGAGAGAATCAACCCACCATCCCCCGTGATGGCATCCAATTCCCCATTGAGATAACGCTGGAATATAGTCTGAAAGTTATCCAAAGCGACGACTTCCGCATTAATGCCCGAAGCACTCAGCTTTTCTCGTAACCGAGTTTCAGAAGTAGTCCCTGCACTGACACCAATTCGACGACCTGCAAGCTGTTCAAAAGAGGTAATTCCGCTACTGGTTGGTGTCACCACATATTGAGCGTCATAAGCATTAATCGGCGCAAAATCCACCCCCAACAGCGCATCCCGTCTCAAATTATGAGTTGCATTGCGACTCGTAACATCTACAATCCCATTCGCCACATCGCTAAAACGTTGCGCCCCCGTTGGCTGAATCACAAACTCCACCGCATTGGGGTCGCCAAACAGGGAAGCTGCCAGCGCCCGACCCAAATCCACATCAAAACCAGTTAAATTACCGTTAGCATCCGCAAAACCCAGTCCCGGCGCGTCATTTCTCACCCCGACGCGCACTTTGCCCCGCTCTAAAACTTCCTGCAAAACGTTGCGGTTGTCGTTATTTATTAACGGCACGCTCACTTTATCTGTCCCTGAAAAGGGAGGATAATAAAGCAAACCTCCAGGTTGAACAAACATCAGTTGATTCAGGTTGCGAGGCAACACTTGGGGATTGAAATTGCGATTGTAAATCTCTTGGTAGTTACCAACTTGTTGAATAACTTTCAAAGCAAAATCATTCTCAATTCCTAGAGATTCCCCTAAATTCCCTTGCACTCCCAAGAATTGCTTAACATCACTATTTCCATTCAGAAATTCATTCACATTCTGGGAGTTAATGCCATAAACTTCAGCTTGAATGGGAGCATTCACCACCCAGCGCACCACATCAGCCCATTCCGACTGGTTTTCTGGTACGATAAGTCCTAACGGTTCTTTAGAAATCGCCTCATTCAAGATAACTTGATTCCCTGGATTGGATAAAGTAGGAATGCGCGAACTCAGAACCCCGCGATTAATTGAAACTGCACCGATTTGCCCTGCATCGTAAGCCGCAAACAGAGTATCTTCAGAAGAAAAGGTTTGAATATTGAGGGTAATTCCCGCACGTCTAGCCGCATCTTCTAAGTTTTGCCCAGAGCGCGTTCCTGCTAATACTCCAATGGTAGTTCCAGGCAACTGCTGAACCGAAGTAATCTCACTATTGGCACGCACCAACACACCTTGGGTATCGAAGAAAACTGTCGGTGAATAATCTACTCCCAAAGTAGCATCGCGCAGAATACTATTAGTTGGCAGAGTGGCGGCGATATCGACGGCACCACTGGCAACAGAGTTAAAATCTTGTCCGGCTTCTACTACTACATATTCAACAGCATTGGGATTACCAAACAAAGCAGTAGCTATGGCACGACTAAAATCAATGCCAATCCCACTAAAAGAACCATCTGCTTCCCGTTTACTAAATCCCAAAGCATCATCGTATACGGCTACTCGCACTTTACCGCGATTTAAGATTTCTTCTAGTTTATTACCAGGTCGAGTTGCACTAGCAACTGCGGCGCGAGTTTCCCTAGCACCATACTTTATATAATGTGACAATCCGCTAGTCAAAGAACCATTAGCGACAGCTTGTGCCACATCTGGGTTATAGTCCAGATAAAAGTTTTCTTTGAAGGATATGTGGGGAGTTCTGCCTTCAAAAAATCCATATTTTAGCCAATGTTGAAAACCGCTGGTAAAGAAACCGTTGGCAACAGCTTGTGCCACATCGGGGTTTTCTTGCAGATAAGTCTTTTCGTTAAAGTTTGGGATGCCGGAAACTGCTAGGCGACCTTCTGATGCTCCAAATAAAGCATAATGTTCTAATCCGCTGGTAAACTCTCCTTTGGCGACTGCTCGTGCGACATCAGGGTTAAAATCAAGATAAAAGCTTTCTTGGAAGGATATTTGTGGAGTTCTGCCTTCAAAGAATCCTAATTTTATCCAATGTTGGAAACCGCTGGCGAAAGTTCCGTTGGCGACTGATTGTGCAACGTCGGGGTTTTCTTGCAGATAGGCGTTTTCGTTGAAATTGGGTATAGTCATTATCTGGTTAATTGCGTGGTTTGTGTGATTAATTGGCTGGATTTACTATCAATACCTATATAGGTTTCTGATTTGATTATACATATTTTTAATTTAGTCATCTATCTAAAGATAGATATAATATATTTCTTAAGACAGATTTTTGTCAATAGCCAATATTTAAAGTTTTATAAAGATAAATTTTTATTCTTTTTATGACTCAGGCAGACCGAAAACAAAGAGAACAGAAAAAAGTACGCTGATTGCTAAATCAAGCTGAAAGGCTCTATACAAGAGCGTTTTTGGAGAGAATCCTAACCTTGGGCTAAATTACTATTTACGCTATGAAAGCATTGACTACTCAATGGCATCGGGCAGTTCATCTTCCACAAACCGCAAGCGCGGATATCGGTAAGCGGCAACTGTTACCACGATCGCTATAATTTCCATCGTAATAAATAGCAGACCAATACCGCGACCCGGCCCGACACCAATGATTTTTCCGACGCTTCCTGCTAATAAACCGTTAGCAGCCATTAAAGGTTCAAAAATTCGATCGGCTAAGGGGCCAGCCACAACATAAGCGAGAGGGATGCACGAGAAACAAATCATTTGGATTGTAGCAAAGACCCGGCCTTGAATATCGGGAGCCACTTTTCGGAGTAAAATGGCATTAAAATATCCTTTTCTGTTACATCATGTCCTGTTGATTACCCATAATTTATTCCTCTTCCCCTCTCCCCTCCCACTCCCTCTCAAGAAGCAAATTATGGTTAATCCATCGGACATGATATTACCTATTCTTTCTGTAAACACCGATAAAATTAGGCAATTTTCAGGCCGGATTAACTAAAATGAAAAAATATCTGAAATGTCATCTTTCTTAGTATATCATCACCTTTGCTCCTCCACTAGAAAACTTTTCTAAACCTGTTATTTCTCAAGCCTGACTAAAAATTCCCAATTATAAATGTCAGGATCGTCAACTTCTAAAATTTCCTTTAGATTGGCGGTTGCTATATCAGAATCATCAAAAACCACCTCAAAGCTGAGTCGTTTAAAACCGACTTCTTTAAAAATTCGGTTTAACCGCAAGGGAGTATAATATATCTGACTCCACATCCCGTCGCTGCGAGCGCTACGGGCTAAATCAAGTTGTCCATCAGTCAACCAATGAGCTTTAGATTGAATTAGATAGGCAATCTCCAAATCACAAAAAATAGTAGGAAAAAAACCGTAAAGCCTACCACCTGGTTTGAGAACTTTATAAAATTCCCCAATCATCTGACGATTTTTATCATCTTCTGCTGAAAGAACTGAATTCACAACAAGAACATAATCAAATTTTTCCTTCCAATCTGGGTATTCTTCCGTTAATTTGGTAGAATCAGCTACTTGAAAAATTAATTGTTGATTTTTCAGCCTTGTATCTCCATTAGTCTCTTGCCAATTATTTTGGGCTAGTTCGATAGCAGTTTCTGAAAAGTCTGTACAGTAAACTTGCCCAATCTGAGGGCAGAGAGTTAGCAAGCTTTTCTGAAGCCTTATTTCAGAACCACAACCGGGAATCACAATTTGTATGTCCGGAGAATTTGGAATTTTAAAATCTGGCGATTGATTAGAGGGATTTATCAGGTTTTCGCAAATTTGAGGATCTTCTGTCAGGCTGTAAATATGCTTTGAATAATTTTGGTGAACTATATTCCAAATACCTTTTTCGTCCTTCAAAGATTCTGAGGCAGAAGGATAGGGGGGAATGAGCCATTTACGTTCGTTTGTGTTCATAATTGATTCACTTGCAAAATAATTATCAGACAATGAACTTGATTTTATACTTGAGAGTAGAGCGTTTTAACTCAAGCTCTTCTCAATCCACTTGTGCTAGCTCGAAGCTCGTTTTGAGTTGTGCAGCTAATACCTGTACGTGGGGCGTTTGCATCATTGTCATGTGGTTCCCTGGAATAACATAAGTTTCCTTAGCCGTAGAAAACTTGCTCCAGCCTAATGTTGGATCTTTTAGCAACTCAAGTAGCTCCTCCATAGCCGCATCAATAGGAGCGATTTCACTGGCGCGGAAAACAGAAATTCGAGTTGGAAGTACCTGTTCTGGACAATAATTACGATGGGCTTTAGTATTAGCCTTGTAAACTTCCAACAAGCCCCTGAATGACTTACTTGCTACATCTTTAGGTAAGAAATTCAACTCAGTCCATTTTTCTTGCAGATAATCCAATTGTTCTTCTTGAGTGAGGGAAGTGAGAGTCTCTTTGGATAACTCCCATTTGGGATAAAACATATACTCCATATAGTTGGCAAACTCAGTAAAATCTAGCTCATCTTCATTAACTCCAATTGGCTTTTTACTAACAATTGGCGCTACAGTATCCATAATTGCGACAAGAGCAACTTCATGCCCCTGTTTCTGCAACTGCTGGGCTATCTCAAAAGCAACTACACCACCAAACGAATGTCCTCCGAGCAGGTAGGGGCCTTGGCTCTGAACAGTTTGTATGGCTTCAATATAGCAGGCAGCCATATCTTCCACTTGCGTGAAAGGTTCTGATTCCCCATCAAAACCTCGTGCTTGTAGACCGTAAAACGGTTGGTCAGAACCGAGATGACGCGCTAGCTCGTAGAAGTAAAGAACATTTCCACCAATTCCAGGTACGCAGAAGAAAGGTAGCACAGAACCGTTCGATTGAATCGGTATCAAGGGAGAGCAGTTACTAGAATCTCTTGATGAGCGAAGATGAATCGCTAGTTGTTCGATTGTTGGACTGGAGAAGATTGTTGCTAAAGGCAGATTTTTTCCAAACTGCTGTTCAAGACGTGCCATCAGGCGTACAGCTAAAAGAGAATGACCTCCCAAGGTAAAAAAGTTGTCTTGAACTCCCACAGGATATAAACCAAGAATCTCTGACCAAATTTGTGAAAGCTGTAATTCCAGAGTGTCGTGGGGGGCAACAAAACAGGTTTCATTCCAGAACTTTAAACTATCTGGTACGGGTAGGGCGCGGCGGTCTACCTTTCCGTTGGGTGTCAGCGGCAATGCTTTCATCAGTACAAAAGCGCTCGGTATCATATAGTCTGGTAGCTTTTGTTTCAGGTAATCGCGCAGGGAACCACTCAAAGTGCGCTGAAGAGTTTTCCACAAGTCTTGAGCGTCCAACTGATAGGCTAAGCTTTGGTCAATGAGAGCCTGTTCGTCTGGTGTAAGATGAAAGCAAATCCTGGCCTGTGGTGGACGCGACCAAACTACTGTCCCAGAAAGCCAGCGTGGTTCGCTCTCTCCAGGCAGTTGCAGGAACAGGCGGACGCCCTTACCTCGATCGATAGCTGGCACCCCCACCAAAGCAATGCCGCCAGTTGATATATCCTCTGTGCGGAGGGAGATCGTCTTACCGTCTAGTTCTAGTTGGCATTCACTGTGATAAGGGACGCGCTCTGGGATAAGCTTAGAGACGACATAAGCAACGAGGCTCTTGTTGCCAGGAGTGTCTTCTCGGTCAATGACTGCCGCTTGGAGCACGTCAGGATGTTGTGCCAGTACCGCTTCAATTTCTCCGATTTCGATGCGAAAACCGCGAACCTTCACCTGCTTATCAATACGACCGATAAATTCTATGTTGCCATCTGGGAGATAACGAGCATAGTCGCCAGTTTTGTAGAGGCGTGAAGTGGGAGAATCACTAAAGGGGTTGCTTTTGAACCGCTCATTAGTCAAATCGGGACGGTTGAGGTATCCCCGTGCTAAACCAGCACCACCGATATACAACTCACCCGGAACGCCAATCGGTACAGGCTGTCCGTTCCGATCTAAGATGTAA